>JACPFC010000029.1 GCA_016183175.1 Deltaproteobacteria bacterium | reverse complement strand
GTAGGTATTTGTCCTGTTCTGAAAGTAGGCAATAAATTTTTCTGTTTGATGCCGGTGGGTGACGTAGACCTTTGCTTTTCGCATCTGTTCTTCTATCGACACCCCCGGCGTGTAACTTAAGCCCAGGTATGAGGCATCTTGACAAAAGGTGCACCCCCCCTTTGCCCGTTTTCCGTCGATATTGGGGCAAGTCATCCCCGCGGACAGGGTGACGCGAAAAACCCGCTCCCCGAATTTTTGCTTCATTTCGCGGTCGAAGGACCGATACCGAGCCGCCCGGTTTATCATTTTAAGAAATGAATCATCTTGAGAAAAATTTTTGGGAACAAAATCCTCCTACCCTTCTTTTGCCTTCAAATTCAAGGGGTTCCCGGCCAACTCCCCGCTCCCCAAATTGACTCACTGCGTTATTCCTGAACAAAGTTCAATGATTTGTACGTTATATAAAAGGGTAATATTTAACCCTTATAATTTTTTTTAAAAAGTAGTAATATATCTAACTAATTGAAAATAATTGTAAAAAAATAAAATAACGCGTTGGCATATTATTTGCTTATATAAACTAGTTTAAGGGTCCAAAGAAACTATCATTTGGAAGGAGCCGGTGTGAAAAAGGGGATCTGGGTAAAGGGGATTTGCACGTTATTCATCTGGGTTTTGGCGTCGTGCGGCGGCAACGGCGAGAAGTTTTCCAATGACGGAAGTGGAAGTGAAAGCGACGAGGAATTCAGCGGAGAGAGCCTCGAGGGGGGGGCGGTCACCGAGGTGGCGCTGAATGACGAAACGGGATCTGCCGATATCGATTTTAGTGCTGTTACCGACAGCCAGCGGTTTGTTTTGATGATCCATCATTACGACGAATCGGGGCGCACCGACGGCTTTAACCTGGGGAGCATCAATGAAATGGCGGGCGTAGAGAATCTTAAGGGCCTGTCGGCGCTGGTGGATGATTCATCCGGGGACCTGACGGAAGATTTTCACGAATGGCTCCGAAACGAAGAGGCGGGCCTCGACGACGAGGCGAGGCTTGATGATCCTTCCGGCCTTAAGGCCGCTACGGCGCTTGGCGAGCCGGTATTGGGAAGCACACGGAGCTTTAAAGTAATCAATTCCTTTGGAGGGGGCGGGAGCTATACAACCGTCACGGCCGTTTTGCGCTATAAGACGGAAAATTTTTTCCTCTACATCGACGACCGAAACACCGGCGGCCTCTCGGATGACGATCTGGCGGAACTCGCGCAACCTTTCAACGAACTGATCCCCGAAGAAAAGGGGCTTTTTGGCGCTCCGTCGGATGTCAACGGCGATGGACACTTTTCCATCCTGATGACCCAGGTGGTCAACCAGATCGGCGGTTCCAGCGGCGGCATCATCACCGGCTTCAACTACGCCGTGGATCTTTTTTCGGACAGCACCTATCCCCAGTCCAACAAGCAGGAAATTTTCTACACCTTTGTCCCCGATCCCGACGGCAACTTCGGCACGCCGATTTCCAAATCGTTTGCCCTGGGAAACATCCTCCCGGGCGTTCTGCCCCATGAGTTTCAGCACATGATCAATTTCAACATGCATTATTTTGTCAACGACGGCGCGGCCGAGTCTGCCTGGCTTAACGAAGGGGCGGCGCATCTGGCGGAGGATATCTACAGCTTGAACGCCGATAGCTACATGGAGGCGACCGGGATTGAAAATTTCGCCCGGGTCGCCGGCTATTTAAGGGACATTGACGCCATCTGTTTCTCCTGCGGCGCCTCTCTCTACCAGCGGGGCGGCGCCTATCTCTTTATGCGTTACCTCTACGAACAGGCCGAGAAGGGGGATTTACTCGGGGCCGCCTCCGGCGCCGAACTGATTGCGCGTCTTCTGGACACCGATGCCACAGGAGTGGCCAACGTCGTCCGGGCGGCGGTGGGGGAGGATGCGCCCGTAGCGCCCGCTTTTCGAAGGCTGTTGGGGCGGTTTGGTCTGGCCGTTTTCATGAGCGGCACCGGCCTCTCCGCCGATGCACGGTTGGAATTTGAGGGGATCAACCTGCGCGCCTCGCAGGACGACAACCGAGGCACGGTCCTGGACGGACCCGCCGTTCGCGCGCCCGGTTCGTTCCCTATCTCCAGAACCATTGCCGGAGGGTCGATTGCCTACATCGGCCTCAAAGGGGAGGATGTCGGCAGGATTGGAGGAACGCTCAAACTCGAACTCGGCGCCCCCGGAAAGGCAGGGGCCTTTTTGATTCAGACAGGGCTGTAAAAAGCAGGGTTTAGGGGCTAGGGTCTGGGGCTTAGGGTTTTTTAAAGCAGTTACCCTAGACCCAAGTGGCTAGACCCTAAACCCTGGAATAAGAGACTCTTGCCGCCTGTGAATAATTTGGTTATACAGTGTTGACCCTCATTGTAGAGGGTTTTTTTATGCCTTCAAAAACCACAGTCCGTTTTATCTCTCTCGGATGCCCCAAGAACCTCGTCGATTCGGAGGTCATGGCGGGGCAGTTCATCAACGAACGTTTTACCGTTGTCCCTTCCGATTCTGCAAGCGATGTGGCGGTGGTGAACACCTGCGGTTTTATCGAGGCCGCCAAACAGGAATCGATCGACACCCTTCTTGCAATCGCCGGGGAAAAGAAAAAAGGGAATCTGAAACTCCTTGTGGCCGCGGGTTGCCTGACCCAGCGTTACAGCAAAGAACTCCCCGCGCTTCTCCCGGAGGTGGATGCCTTTATCGGCACCGGCGATTTTTCGCGTCTGGCGCTTGTCATCCACAACAAGCTGGGAGGAGATAGAAAACGGAATTTTGTCGAATATCCCAAAGACCTTCCCGCGGCGGTAACGCCGAGGGTCTATGCCACGCCGGCCTACAGCCGGTATGTGAAAATCGCGGAGGGGTGCTCTCATTCCTGTTCCTTCTGCATTATCCCCAAAATGCGCGGGCCTTTAAACAGTCGCCCTCTGGACGACGTGGTCGAAGAAATCCGCCGCGGATGCGACGAAGGGGTGAGGGAATTCAATCTCATCTCCCAGGATTTAAATGAATACGGCCGCGACCGCCGGCCAGCCCCAATGGGGTCAGTGGCCGGAGCCGGAGGCCAGGCCGGAGCCATAGAGGGGACGAGTCTTTTCAGTCTCCTCACAAAAATTGCCGATCTTCCGGGCGATTTCTGGGTCCGTCTTCTCTATATGTATCCCCTCCAGTTTCCCGACCGGCTCATCGAGCTGATACGGGACCATCCGCACCTGTGCAAATACGTGGACATCCCGCTCCAGCACATCGATGACGCTATCCTCAAGTCGATGCGCCGGGGTTCTTCGTCACGGTATATTTATCGTCTCATCAACCGCCTCAAGGAAAAAATCCCCGGCATTATCTTGAGGACCACATTTATCACCGGCTATCCCGGCGAGTCGGACGGGGCGTTTGAAAAACTGGTTCAATTTGTCAAAGAGACGGAGTTTGACCGTCTGGGGGTGTTTGCCTATTCGGATGAAGAAGGGACGCCGGCGTTTGATCTTAAGGCCCAAGTGCCGAAAAAAATCAGGGAAGAGCGACGCGATTATCTTATGGAGGTCCAGCAGAAAATTTCGCTGAAAAAAAACCGGGCGTATGTTGGCCGGACCTTGAGGGCTCTTTATGAAGGGCCGTCGGATCAGAATGAATATCCGGGGAGCGGGCGTTTTTACGGACAGGCCCCGGAAATAGACGGTGAAATTCTCACCCGGAAAAGAAAGGCGGCGCCCGGCGATTTTGTTGATGTAAAAATTACCGATGCCTTTGAATACGACCTTTTGGGGGAAATTGTAAATTCATGAGGCACAACCGGCTTGCGCTTTTTGTCTTTTTTGTCCTTCTTTTTTTCCTGAATACCTTTCTGGTCTTCAAGACAACCGGACTGACGGAATTCGATCAATGGCTTTACGAATCGTTCAAGGTGTTCAAAACCCCCGGCTGGCTCCTTTTTGGCCGGGGCGTCACCTTTTTGGGCGACGCCGCAACGCTGTACGGTCTGGGAGGCATCGTTATTGCGTGGTTGTGCCTTAAGCGGCGGTTTAAGGCGGCGGCCGGATATTTTGTCTCTTTGGCCGTTGCCTTCCCGTTGAACGCCCTCTTGAAAATTTATTTTGGCCGACCCCGGCCGGTCGGCTACGATCCGGAATATCTGCTCAAAACTTATGCCTATCCCAGCGGGCATGCGTTCGATGCTCTGGTTTTTTGTTTTTTGACTCTGATCATTCTTTCCCGTCGGGAGCCCTCAAAAACAAACAAGATGGCCCTCATCCCGTTGACCATCCTTGTTCTGGCTATTGGATTGTCCCGCCTCACCCTGGGAGTGCACTGGCTGTCGGATGTGACGGGAGGCTTTTTTCTGGGAGCGGCGTGGATTGCCTTAAATCTGGCTTTAGTCGGGTCTCGGCGGGGGATTGACGATCAAGCCATTTTTTGAGCCTTAAGGGGAAAACCGTCAACCAAAACACCATCAGGCATGACGCGGCGGCCACCCCCGGAAGATGGATAAATCCGAAGAAGGCCAAGCTCAAAAGCATCGCATGGGTCAACAGGGCGGCAGTGACCGATGCGGTGATGGTTGACGCCACTTTTTGCGCATAGGTCAGAAGGGTTGTCAGACCTGAAAATTTTTCCCCCAGAAAAGAAACGGGGGCGGAGGCCACGCGCCGGGTTCCCGCGCCGATGATCATGCCGACATCGGCCTGCGCCAGAGCCGGCCCTTCGTTGCGCGGCGATCCGACAAGGCCGACGATTTTTCCCCCCCACTGCTGTTTTTTTATCTTGCTGATTTTTTCTTCCGGAAGGCAACGGTCGTAAATCTGATGGAGCCCGTGGGCATAGGTCAATTGGGCGATGGCCTCCCCCTGATCGCCGGTGATCATGATCGGCTTGATGCCCTGTTTGGAAAGACTATCCAGCATCGGTTTGACATCGGTGCGGAAGGCGTCGGCAAAGCTGATGAGTCCCTTGGCCTGCCCGTCCCAGCCGCAGACCAGCGCCGTTTCTCCCATCATCTCCCTCTCTTCCACCCCCTCGCGCATGGCGCGCGAGATCTGCAGTTGGAACCGTTTCAGAAACCGGATGTTCCCCACACAGACAAAATGGGCCTTTCCTCCCGCCTCCCGGATCGTGCCGCAAAGGCCAAGTCCTGGATGGCTCTGGAAATTCTCGACCGGATATTTGGGGATTTCAAGATGCCACGGGTGCGTTTTCATTCCCGCCGCCAGTGGATGGGTGGACATCGCCTCAAGAGAAAAAATGGCGGAGAGGAGCGTTTCCTGATTGATCCCCTGTTCCAACAACGTTTGAGAAAATACGAATTCCCCCTTTGTCAGGGTTCCCGTTTTTTCGAAAAAGATGGCCTTCATCCGGGACAAGAGAAAGAAGAAAGAACAATCTCGTAACAGAATGCCCTTTCGGACGGTGGCATCCAGGGCGGTAAAAAGGATCTTTGGCATGACCATCAACGTGACTGTGGCGGGGAGGGCCGCAATGACCAGCAGAAAGACCAATCTTAAGGCGGCAATTTCGGGCTTTAGGGTCAGAAAGGCAAAGAGTCCTCCCGTTGAAACAACCGTCAGGCCGAAGAGGATAACCGCCTGGTAGCGCCTGATTGCCCTGGAGTAACCGGCGATGGCCCCTTCCACCAGCCGGATCAGTTGTTCGAGGAAGCCGTCACATGTTGTTTGTTCGGCCTGAATGGTGATGGCCCCGTCCTGATTTAATGAACCTCCGGTGACCCATTCCCCTTTTGCCTTCAGAACAGGGAGGGGATCGCCGGTGAACATCGACTCGTCCGTCCGGGTGGTTCCCGCCACAACCTCTCCGTCGCAGGAGATTGTCTCGCCGGGCATGACCCGGATTAAATCCCCTTTTTTAATCTGGGCGGCGTCGATTTCGACAATCTGCTGTCCCTTGACAAGGCGGGCCCTTGACGCCCGGAGGTTTTTTAAGTGTGCGACAATCATAGTTGGGGCCCTTTCGGCCTAACCATTTTTTACAGGTCTAATTGACTTTCCCGTATTGCTCAAGTAATTTCCCCCAAAATGTCAATCGCTGTTCTCCTTCTTGCCGCCGGGGCCGGGACCCGGATGAAGTCGGAAGTTCCCAAGGTTCTTCATCCGGTGGGGGGAAAACCGCTTATCTCTTATCCGCTCGACCTCTGCAGGCGATTGCGCGTCACACCCATTGTTCTGGTCATCGGCAAAAAGAATGGGGCGGTCCGCAAGGGGGTTTCCGACCTCGGCCCTGGGCGCGTCACCTTTGCCGTTCAGGATTCTCCCCTGGGGACGGCCCATGCGGTGCAGATGGGGTTGAAGGCCCTGAAAAACTTTAACGGAGATGTCTTGATCCTTTGCGGCGACATGCCGCTTCTCAAAAAATCGACGCTGGAAAATCTTATCCGGACGCACCGCGAAAAAAACGCCGTATTGACCTTTGTCACCGCTGTTCTGCCCGATCCTTTCGGTTATGGACGGGTCCTTCGCACTTCACGGGGCGAGCCGTGCGCCATTGTCGAGGAGAAAGATGCCGATGAAGATCAGCGAAAAATCGCGGAAATCAATACAGGCGTCTATCTGATCAACGGTCCTTTTCTCAAGGAGAAATTAAAACAGATCGAAAACAAAAATATCAAAAGGGAATATTATCTCACCGATCTTGTCGGTCTGGCTTTTCACGAGCAGAAAACTCTCGCCACCGTAACGGTTGCCGATCCGGCGGATGGGCTGGGGGTTAATACGCAGGAGGACCTGACATGCGTCAGCAGGTGGATCAACCGCGAACGAGTCAAGTTGTTGATGGCCGAGGGCGTCCGATTTTCCGGTTTCGAAAATGTGGTTATCGATGCCGGTGTTCGCATCGGGGCGGGGACGCTCGTTGAGGCCCCTGTTTCTCTTCGGGGAAAAACGGTCATCGGCAAACATTGCCTTGTTGAACCGGGATCGATGATCAAAGATTCGGTCCTGGACGATTTCGTCACCATCAAGGCCTCGTCTTACATCGAAAAAAGCCGGATCGAAAAGGGGGCGACGATCGGCCCTTTTGCGCACTTGAGGTCGAAGGCCCGGATCGGCCCTGGCGCCAAAGTCGGCAATTTTGTGGAGGTCAAAAAATCCAAAATCGGCAAAGGCTCCAAGGCCAATCATCTATCCTACATCGGCGATGCCTTGATCGGCAAAGGGGTAAACGTCGGTGCCGGCACCATCACCTGCAACTACGACGGCTTCAATAAATACAAAACCGTTCTCGAAGACGACGTTTTTGTCGGGAGCGACACCCAGTTTGTCGCCCCTGTCCGCATTGGCCGTGGGGCCGTTATCGGCGCCGGCTCCACCATCACCAAAAACGTCAAACCGCGTAGTCTGGCCCTCACACGTCCCCCCCAAGTGGAGATCAAAAACTGGGCAAAAAAACAGAGGAAAAAGAAAAAATAGTGTGATAGGATAAAACATTGGGGTGGCTCTTGAAGTATGCAAGGGGCCAAAATCACTGCAGTTTCTCTGTTTTTTTCGGTCTGGTTTTCTTCCCTTTTCGTCCGGGCCGAGGGGGTAAGTCCTAAACTCATCATCAACATCCCCGCCCGCCAGGTTTCCTTATATAATGAGGATCAACTCATTGATCGTTTCCCGATTGCCGTCGGGTCTCCGGTTTACAAAACCCCGATCGGTCCGAGAAATCTCACGATGATTGTCTGGAACCCCTGGTGGTTTCCCCCTCCCAGCCCCTGGGCCAAGGGGGCAAAGCCGGAACCGCCGGGGCCTCAAAATCCTCTCGGCGTGGTCAAGATGGACATGGGGGAGGCGATTTTTTTGCATGGCACCAACAACGAATCATCCATCGGCCGACCGGCCTCGCACGGTTGCATGCGGATGAAAAACGCTGACGCCCGAAATCTGGCCTGGTGGCTACAAACGCATCTCACCGAAAAAACCAATCCGATATTGCTGGATGAATACGGTAAAAAACGGGGACAGAGTTATACGGTCAAACTTCCCTCTCCTGTCCCGGTTGAAATTGAGTATGATGTCCTCAAAATCACCGGCGATACGGTTGCGGCGCATCCCGATTTTTACGGCAGAGCAGGAGAGCGGGAAAAGGCGGTGGAGACGCTTCTTGAGACAAAGGGGTTGAATCTTCAGCAGGTCTATGAGGCGGCCTACGAAAAGCTGATCAGGACCTCGGAAGTCCGGTCCGTTGAAGTACCCCTTAAAGAGTTGTTCCCCGGCACTCTCACTTCATGTTATGCCCCGATTCCCGATCCGGTGGATGAGGCGTGGAGGGCCAAAAAACATTTGCCCGAGCCAATGCTGTATTCAAATCTCCCCCCGAATTTTACTTTCCTTTTCTAGCTCCATTCAATATTAAAAGATAAGTGAAGGATCGGGCTTGCCCCGTCCTGAACGCGGGGTTTGGGCCCATTTGAGGCCCGATAAAAAATAAAATAAATACGAGTAGTTTCCTTAAAGGGCCGAAAGGGCCCCAAATCTTATGTGCGGGATCGTCGGCTACATCGGCTATCGCGAAGTAACCCCTGTTCTTCTCGAGGGCTTGAAAAGGCTCGAATACCGCGGCTACGATTCGGCGGGAATTGCCGTGGTCAATGACCACCACGTGTCGATCCGCCGGGCTGAGGGGAAACTGTCGCAGTTGGTGGCCCGCATTGGGCAACAAACGCCTCCGGGCCATGCAGGAATCGGCCACACGCGCTGGGCCACGCACGGAAAACCCTCGGAGAAAAACGCCCATCCCCACCAGGCGGGGCGGGTTGTCCTGGTGCACAACGGCATTGTCGAAAATTATCATTCCCTGAAAGAAGAGCTGACCGCCGCAGGCGTCCGCCTCAAGTCCGAAACCGACACCGAGATCATCTGTCATGTCATCAACCGCCATCTGAAAAAAAATGTCCCCTTCTTTCCGGCCTTTCAAAAGGCGTTGTCCGAGCTGGAGGGGACCTATGCCCTCGCCGTTCTGGATTTGGAGGAGCCGGACAAGGTCTACGCCGCCAAAAAGGGTTCGCCTCTGGTGGTGGGGCTTGGGGAAAACGAAAACTTTGTCGCCTCCGATATCCCCGCGGTTCTCCCCTATACCAAAAAGGTGGTTTTTCTCGAAGACGATGAAATGGCGGTGCTGACCGGCCGAAGTGTTTCAGTGCTGGGGAAAAATGGAAAAGAAATAAAAAAGTCAGCCAAAGAAATCCAGTGGAGCGCCGAGATGGCCGAAAAAGGGGGATACAAGCATTTCATGCTGAAGGAAATCTTTGAACAGCCGCGCGCCGTCGGGGATACGCTGATCGGTCGTGTCCTTAAGGGGAGTGAAAAAATAAATCTGGGCGTTATCGATCCGGTTCTTGGAAAGGGGAAATTTCCTTTCTTCAACCGTTTTTACCTTGTCGCCTGCGGGACCAGCTGGCATGCGGCGATGGCGGGAAAATATTTCATCGAGGCGATCGCCAAAATTCCGGTCAGTGTCGACACCGCCAGCGAGTTCCGCTACCGCGAGCCGTTTATCGACCGCAAAACGCTTCTTCTGGTCATCTCACAGTCGGGGGAGACGGCCGATACGCTCGCCTGCGCGCAGGAGGCGCGCAGGAAGGGGGCAAAGGTCATCTCGATCTGCAACGCCATCGATTCCGGCATCCCGCGTGCCGCTCATGCCACCCTTTACACGAACGCGGGGCCCGAAATCGGCGTGGCCTCCACGAAGGCCTTTACCACCCAGTTGACCCTTCTTTTGATGCTGTCGCTCTATCTGGGAAAGAAAAACGGATGGCTGAAACCTTCCTATATCAAAAGGGCGGTCAACCAGCTGATCCGCCTTCCTTATCTGATGGAGAAGGTGCTGGGGCACAGCGATGGAATCGCCGCCATCGCCGGAAAATTTTATCGGCATCGTGATTTTTATTTCATTGCCCGGGGGGTTCATCACCCCATCGCCCTCGAAGGGGCCCTCAAGCTTAAGGAAATCTCCTACATTCATGCCGAGGGATATTCGGCCGGCGAGATGAAGCATGGTCCCATCGCGCTTATCGAGCCGGGCGCCCCCGTGGTGGCCCTGGCTCCCCAGGATCGTGTCTGCGAAAAGATGATTTCGAATATCGAGGAGGTGCAGGCGCGCGGGGCTCGCGTTATTGCCATTGCCACCGAGGGGGACCTCCGGTTCGAAAAGAAATGCGACTCGGTTTTTTATGTTCCCAAATCGGAATGGTACCTTACACCGATTCTGGCGAGTCTCCCTTTGCAGTTGTTGGCGTATTACGTGGCTGATCTGAAAGGAACCGATGTGGATCAGCCGAGAAATTTGGCGAAGAGCGTCACAGTCGAATGAATGTAGGGGCGGGGCTTGCCCCGCCCAATCAGGGCGTAGCAAGTAGCGCCCGTACAATAATGTTATCCCAATTAAACCCCAAACAGCGCGAAGCGGTTCTCCACACCGAAGGCCCGCTCTTGGTCTTGGCCGGGGCCGGTTCCGGAAAGACACGGGTTCTTGCCTATCGGATGGCCTGGCTTCTCCGTAAAAAGAATATCCGGCCGTGGAATCTTTTTGCCGTCACCTTCACCAACAAGGCGGCCGGTGAAATGAAGGGACGCGTCGAAAAACTTTTGGGAGGGGTGGCGCAGGACATATGGGTTTCCACATTTCACTCCGCCTGTCTCCGAATCCTTCGCCGTCACGCGGAAGCGCTGGGATACGGCAGAGATTTTACGATCTACGACGACCGTGACCAGTTGACGCTGATCACCCGATGCCTCGAGGAGTTAAACATCAATCCCCAGCGGGCAAACCCCAAGGCGGTCGCCCACCGGATCAATCAGGCAAAGCATAACGCCCTTTTGGCTGATGACATCAAGCCGGCTGAAGTGAATCCGTTTGAAACACGCGTCGCCTCCGTTTACGGGCATTATCAGCAAAAACTCCTTGCCAATCAGGCGATGGATTTCGGCGATCTGCTTTTGAACGTTGTGCTTCTCTTCAGAAAAAATCCCGAAATCCTGGTCCAATATCAAAATCAGTTCGCCTATGTCATGGTGGACGAATATCAGGACACCAACCGGGCGCAATACGAGCTGATTCGCCTGCTTGCGGGGAAACACAAAAATCTTTGCGTCGTCGGCGACGACGATCAGTCGATTTACAAATTCCGCGGCGCCGAGATTAAAAATATCCTCGATTTTCAGAAAGACTATCCCGAGGCGCGGGTGATCCGCCTCGAGCAAAACTACCGTTCCACCGGATTTATCCTGAAAGCGGCCTCGGCGGTTGTGGCCAACAACCGGGGGCGGCTGGGGAAGACATTGTGGACGGAAAACGGGGCAGGGGAGAGGCTGACACTCTTTGAAGGGCTCACCGAAACCGATGAGGCAGTTTTTACGGCGGATCAAATCGACGCACTGCGGGGGCGGTATCGTCTGGCCGACATGGCTGTTTTCTATCGCACCAATGCCCAGTCGCGGCCGTTCGAAGACGAACTGCGGCGGCGGGATATTCCCTATGCGATCATCGGCGGCACCAAATTCTACGACCGGCAGGAGATCAGGGACATGGTCGCCTATGTCAAATTGCTGGTAAATCCCGCCGATTCCATCAGCCTGAAGCGGATTATCAACGTTCCGGCGCGCGGGATCGGGAAGACGACGGTGGAGAAATTGGAAAAGATTGCGGGTCAGCAAGGATCTTCGTTGTGGGACGTGATTGTAGGGGCGGGGTCTCCCCGCCCGGGCGAGGGAACCTCGCCCCTACAGCCATCCATCATTTCCAAATTGAATCCCTTTATAACTCTCATTCAAACGCTCAAAAATGATTTACAACAAATGTTACTCGTAGATTTCATGACGCACCTCTATGAGAAGACCGGCTACTGGAAGATGCTTCAGGATGAAAAGACGATAGAGGCGGAGGGGAGGATGGAGAATCTTGAAGAACTGGTGAATGTCGTTGAGGAATATTGCCAACGGGAAGAATCTCCGACGCTCGAAGGGTTTCTCGATCAGGCCGCTCTTGTCTCCGATGCCGACGATCTCAATCCGGAGGCAGACCGGCTTCCCCTCATGACATTTCATCTTGCCAAGGGGCTGGAATTTCCGGTGGTCTTCATGGTGGGAATGGAGGAGGGGCTTTTTCCCCACAGCCGGTCGCTCGATGCGGAAAAGGATGTCGAGGAGGAGCGGCGCCTCTGCTATGTGGGGATGACCCGGGCGCGGGAAAAACTTTTTTTGAGTTTTGTCAACTATCGCCGCCTCTTCGGGTCGAGCCAATATGCCATCCCCTCGCGTTTTCTGGACGAGATCCCCGAGGATCTGCTGGAGAAGATTTCGCAGAAAAAAATCGCCGGTTCGATGGAGGATGAAGAAGAAAGTTCAATCGATTACGATTTCGATCAGCGCCCCGCCTGCGAGGTCGAAGCCTCTTCGGCGCGGCGAAGGCCCGCCTCGGAAATTATCGAACGGACACGGCGTTACGATGTCGGGGAGCGGTGCTCAAATCCCCCCTTGCCCCCCTTTTTCAAAGGGGGGAACCCCTCTGTGTCGTGTCGCTCACTCCCGGCATCGCTCGACGCCAGGGCGCCAAAAACTGCCGCGCCCAACGCGACCGCCTGC
>JACPFC010000028.1 GCA_016183175.1 Deltaproteobacteria bacterium | reverse complement strand
AAAACCCCCATCGGATTTGAAAACTTGGCTGTTTTCAGCCGTGACACCGAGGTCATGGCCGAAACCCGCTCGGGAATCATGTCGTACCAGGAAAGGGCAAATTCAAGGGAAAGGTACGACGGAGAATAGAGGGCATTGGCCAGTCCCATCGGCGAAAACCGGATTTTGCGCCGGTCATCGGGGAGTGTGTAAAGGCCCCGCTTTAGCCGGATAATTTTTCCGCCTTTAACCCATCGGGTCAAGTTCAGCCGGTTGGCCTCTTTTGAGCCGCCAAAGAGACGGAGCAACGATTCGTCAAAAAAGGGAAGAGGGGCCGCCTTGGTTTCAAGGGCATCATATTTCATTTCTGTAGATTATCATAATTGATAATTTATGGAAATAGTTTTTAACCCTTAAACCCCGTGCAAACAAGATAAATCTCCGTCGAAGTCTTTCGTGTCGCCTCTGGTTCCACCGTGGTAATTCGTTCAAAGGCGCCGCGGAGCTTCTTCCTGAAACTCCCCATCTCCGGGCCGGGAAAAATTTTCACAATCAAGCCCCCCCCTTTGTTGAGAATCTTCTTTGCAAATTCAAGGGCCGACTCGCAAAGTTCCAGCGAGGCCTGAAGGTCCCTGAATTTCACACCGGAAATATTCGGCGACATGTCGGACAAAATCCAGTCGGGTTTTCCATCCTGCGCTTCGATGATTTTTTGCCGGTTGGCCGGGTCGAGAAAATCGCCCTGGATGAAAACAGTCGACGGGGCAGGAGTAAATTGCAGGGGGAGGAGATCGATGCCGACGATAAATCCCCCCACCCCCCCTTTGACAAAGGGGGGCAAGGGGGGATTTCGTTCTTCGATAACCTTCAACCACCCTCCCGGCGCGGAACCGAGATCGACAATCCGGGCGCCCGGTTTGAAGATCCGAAAGCGCTCATCCAGCTCGATCAGCTTGTAGGCCGAACGGGCCGGATACCCCTCTTTTTTGGCTTTTTGGTAAAAATGGTCCTTTCGGTCGTATTGTGGCATCCAAACCTGAAACCGTCCGATTTTCGGACGGTCGTCTCTCCATTTCGGACGGTTTTACCCCTATTCAACCCCCCCGTCAAATTTAAAAATACTGTAATTTCAAGTAGTTATATTTTTAAGTGGGCCACCCGTAACTTGGCAAGCAAATTGCATAATAAAAGGTAAGAGGAACGTGTATGGCTATTCGGAAACCATCTATTGAGGCCCTGATCTCCAACGCCGCCGATTTTGTCAAGGAAACAGCGGGGGCTGTTGCCGAACGCGTTGAAGTTCTCCCCCATTTGGCGGGCGATTCGCTGGCTGAAGCCAAAGAAGATTTACAGCAGATCATCGGCAAACTGAACGATGCCCGAAAGTCGCTGTTCGGCAACGTCCACGAAATTTTCGAGAAAAGGGGGATCGATGCGATCGAGGAATGTGCCATCGACATCGATCCCGCGAAACGGGAAAATAACTGCCTTTTTGCCCGTCTCCTGCACGATGTGTTCCAGGGACGCGACGGGATCGAGATTCCGCAGGATGTCTGCGAATATTACTCCAACGGAAACGGCCGGCCGATCGGATAATCTTTTCACGCACCCAATTCCTCATTGCTGTCAGGCAGTTGTCGTGTTAATAATTATTCATGCCCATAAAACCTCCATCCGGTGTTCAGCCGCCCGGCGTTTCCCAACTGCCTCAAGCCCCGGAAGGAGCAAAAAAGGGAGAAACGATTTCGTCCACGCCTCCGGTGGTCAACCCCGAGGCGGTTGCCAAGGCGCTTAAAGATTATCAAAAAATCCAAAAGAATTTAAAAAAGCCGTTCCTCTCGGGCGCCGCCGGGCTTTTTACCGACAACGTGGTCTTTCCGGCCGATCTGCTCGATCCCTCCAATCCGGCCAACGATCCGAAATATCTTCATCTCTATTCCGCGGTCCTTAATTTAAAGGAGCTCGCGCGATTTTTTGGAGAAGGAAGAAGAAGAAGAGCAAAAAAAGTGACGCAGATTCTCTACGGAAAAAATCCCATCATCGAGGTTCTTCACGCCGGGCGGCGAAAAATCCACGAGGCGCTTGTAGAAGGAAAAAAGGGGCGGCCCAGTGATGAAGCAGTTGCCGCGGTACTCGCCAAACATCATGTCAAGTACAGGATCGTCGAAAAAAAAGAAATCGATTCATTAACCCATCAGGCGAAGCATCAGGGAGTCGCCGCAAAGGTGGACGATTTTCCCTATATGAGTCTTGAGCAGATGGTCGGGCAATTTCCGGAGTCGGCCCCCCAGGCCGGGTCGGCCCTTTTTGTCCTATGTGACTCCATTCAGGACCCGCAAAACCTTGGGGCCATCTGCCGAAGCGCCTGGTGTTTCGGCGCGCATGGGATCATTTTGAATAAAGATCAGTCGGTGGATGTCACCCCTGCCGTGGCCAAGGCCTCAGCGGGGGCGGTGGAACATCTTTCCATCGCGAAGGTGACCAATCTGGCGCGGAGCCTCGAATATCTTAAAGAAAAAGGATTCTGGAGCTACGCGGCCGTGGCGGGTGCAAAAGACACTCTGGAAAAATTATCTCCTTCGCCAAAGATGGTGATTGTGCTGGGGAGCGAGGGGGAGGGGATTCGGCGGCTGGTCCTCGAGTCCTGTGACTTCCAATTTTCCATAAAAATGGTTCGCCCCTTCGATTCCCTCAATGTGGCCCAGGCGGCGTCCATCATTCTCCACGAAATTTCGAAAACAGGACCTGTATTGCCCTTGACTTATTCCCCCAAAATCGCCTAAATAGCCCGCCTTATGGCAGTGGTTATCCGATTGTCCCGGCACGGGACGAAAAAGAAGCCTTTTTACCGGGTGGTGGTGGCGGACGAAAATTGCCCCCGCGACGGCCGGTATCTGGAAATTCTGGGGACCTACAACCCCAAAGACGCCGCCAACAAGGGGGTGTTCAAAACCGAGCGGATTCAATACTGGATCTCCAAAGGGGCCCGCCCCTCAACCACGGTGTCGCATCTGTTGAAAAAGAATGTCGCCTAATCCAGGATTTGATCTTTAATTTTATCAGTGTTATAAAAAGACTCTATTTTGCGTTTCGGCTGGGAGGGGAGGTCAACCCCTCTAGTGTGGGACGTTGATCTTTGACATGATCGGAGGAACCTATGAAACAGCTCATTGAGATGATGGCCAAAGCGCTGGTCGACAAGCCCGAAGAGGTTGAAGTAACCGAGGTCGAAGGGGAACAGACCACCGTTGTTGAACTGAAAGTGGCCAAAGAGGACCTTGGAAAGGTCATCGGCAAGCAGGGAAGGACCGCCCGCGCCATGCGAACCATTCTTGGCGCCGCCAGCACCAAGATCCGCAAGCGGTCGGTTTTGGAAATTATCGAGTAGTCTCGATCGGCATTTCGTTTTATGGATACCCCGTGAGAAAATTCTTTCTCACGGGGTTTTTTTATGGATTTTCATATTCTGACGCTCTTTCCCGAATCAATTGCCCCTTATTTTACATCGAGCATTCTTGGTCGGGCGCAAGAAAAAGGGATCGTCCGGATTTTTCTTCATCAGCTTCGCGGCTACGCAAACGACAAACATCATTCGGTGGACGACCGCCCCTATGGCTTTGGTCCCGGCATGGTTTTGCGGCCGGATGTGCTGGTGCGCGCGGTTCGTGAGCTGAAGCAAAAGGAAGCGATTGAAAGAGTGATTCTCTTGTCGCCCCGTGGCGGCTTGTTTTGGCAGACAAAGGCAAAAGCATTGTCAGCGCTGAAGTCGGTCTTGCTGGTCTGCGGCCGGTATGAAGGGGTCGATCAGCGCGCCATCGATCTGGTGGTTGATGAAGAAATATCGATCGGCGATTATGTCCTCTCCGGCGGTGAACCCGCGGCTGTCGTTGTCGTGGATGCCCTTGCGCGCCTGATCCCCGGCGTGGTCGGCAATGAACAGGCCGTCGTTGACGAAAGCCACAGCGATGGCCTTCTGGAATATCCTCATTACACCCGCCCCGAAGAATTTGAGGGGCAAAAAGTTCCGAAGGTCCTTCTCTCCGGCAACCACGCCGAAATTGAAAAGTGGCGGCGCGAGGAATCGCTTAAAATCACCCGCAAAAACCGCCCCGATCTTCTCAAAAAATGACTGCGCCTGTTTACATCGCCCTCATCCACCACCCCGTGCTGAACAAACACGGCGAGGTTGTCACCACCTCCATCACCAATTTCGATCTCCACGATCTGGGGCGCATCTCAAAAACGTACGGCGTAAAAAAATATTTCATTGTCACCCCCAATGAGGCCCAGCAAAGAATGGCGCGGTATATCGCGCGCTACTGGCGGGAAGGAACGGGCTCGCGCATGAATCCCGACCGGCGGGAGGCCTTTGCCGATATTGAAATTTCGTCCAGTCTGGAGCAAACCTGTTTGACAATCCAAAAGTGCCATGATAATTCCCCCACCCTTATAGCAACCACGGCGCGACCTTCAAAAAAGGCAATTCGTTTCGATCAGTTAAAAGAGTTGCTTCAGACGTCCGGCAATCCGCATCTGATCCTGTTTGGAACGGGGTGGGGGCTGGCGCCGGAGGTGATGAAAAAGGCGAAGATAGTCCTTGAGCCGATCCGCGGTGTGACGGCATATAATCACCTCCCGGTTCGCGCGGCAGTGGCGATTGTGCTCGACAGAATTTTGGGAAGAAAATGAACGCACTTCAATATATTCAGCACAAATATGCCGCGAAAAAAACACCCGCGTTCAAGGCGGGGGACCAGGTCAAGGTTCATGTGAAAATCAAGGAGGGGGAAAAGGAGCGGATCCAGATTTTCGAGGGGGTTGTGATTAAAATCCACCGCGCCGGCCCCTCCTCCAGTTTCACCGTCCGGAAGATGTCGTATGGCGTTGGAGTGGAACGGATTTTCCCCTATTATGCACCGGTGGTGGACCGGATAGAAGTGGTCAACTCGGGCCAAGTGCGCCGGGCCAAGCTTTATTACCTAAGAAAGCTGTTCGGCAAAAAGGCGCGCATCATCAGTGAAGAGGGCGAAGCGGACCTCGGTGAGGCCAGCCCCGTGGAGGCTAGCCTCGGTGAGGCCAGCCTCGGTGAAACGAGTCTCGCTGAAGCGAGCCCTAAAGCAAAGGGGACGGCCGTTGAAGCAGGAAAAACTGAATCTGCCCCGGCCCGAACTCAAGGATAAAACCTTTTGGGAAAAACGGTTCTGGGCCGAGGGCTTCAAGTTTGTTGCCGGACTCGATGAAGCCGGCAGGGGCGCCTGGGCTGGGCCGGTGGTGGCGGCGGCCGTTATCCTCCATCCCGGCACCGATATTCCCGGCGTTGACGATTCCAAAAAAATACTTCCCCAAAAACGAGAGGAACTCTTTGATGTCATCTGCCGCGAGTCCGCCGGCTTTGGCATTGGTGTCGTGGCGTCCGCCGTGATCGACGAGGTCAACATTCAGCAGGCCACTTTTCTCGCCATGGGCGAGGCGCTTAAGAAGCTTTCCGTCAAGGCTTCATTTCTTCTGGTGGACGGCAACCGGGGAATCGGCGTCGCCATCCCGCAACAGGTCCTGGTGAAAGGAGATGGGCGATCGGCCTCCATCGGGGCCGCCTCCATTCTGGCCAAGGTCACCCGCGACCGTTTGATGACCGAAATGGAATCAGCCTATCCCTCGTTTCGGTTTTCAAAACACAAGGGATATGGTACAAAGGAACACTTGGAGGAGCTCCGTCGTCATGGACCGGTGGCGATTCACCGGATGAGTTTTGAACCGATCCGTTCTTTGGCCGCAGGGCCGACGGATTTGT
This sequence comes from Deltaproteobacteria bacterium, assembly GCA_016183175.1. NCBI lineage: Bacteria > Pseudomonadati > Myxococcota > Myxococcia > Deltaproteobacteria bacterium. Next base: position 20,739 of record JACPFC010000028.1, on the reverse strand, counting down.
TGTGAGCGAGGATCGGACTTGTTCCGTCCGAGCGAACAGGGGGTGCGGGGGCGCCAGCGGCAAAGCCCCCGATGTTATGATCCTTTCCATCCTTTCATCCCTCGGTCTTACTATCTACGTCCTTCTTTTGCTGACGGCGCTCTTGCTGGTGCCGCTGGGGTTTCCAGGCACCTGGCTTTTGGTGGTGATCTCGTTTGTCTTTAGCCTGGTGGCCGATTTTCAGGCGGGGAAAAGCGATTTTTGGGTCCTTTTTACCGTTGGGGCGCTGGCCATTATCGGTGAGGCGCTGGAATTCGGCATCGGGGTGTTTGGCGGCAAAAAGATGAACGTGTCCAACCGGACGATTGTCGCCTCGTTAATCGGGGGCATTGTCGGGGCCATCATCGGCGTGCCGGTGCTCCTGATCGGTTCGCTCATTGGGCTTTTTCTCGGCGTTTTTCTGGGGGCCTTTGCATCTGAAATGCTGGAAAAGAGGGACTGGCGGAAGGCGTTTCAGGGGGCGCTCGCCTGCTTTTTTTCCCGCATCACCGCGATGTTTGTCAAAACCGGCATCGGGTTTGCAATGGTGGTTTATCTGCTGGTGAAGACGTTTTAAATCCCAAATCCCAAAACTACGCTCCTCGCTTAATGGCAGGTTGGAACACCCTGCCAAGCCCGTATCTGTTTAAGGAGGTTTATGGGGTGTGGGAACATGGGTGCCGTTTCAAGCGGCCAGATTGAATTCCACAGTGTCGTATTCAACCACGGGTGTTTTCACCATTCGTCCCAGAATTTTGGCCGCTTTCACCTTAAGGGCGCCCGCTTCTTCAAAAAAGAGAATGACCTTGTTCAAGTTTGAAACATCCATCCGGGTGAACTTGGCCAGTTCATAAACCGATTTTGGTTTGAAAACGAGAATGTACTTTAAGATATGCAGGTTGCGCACAAAGCGGTCGAAATCCCTCTTGTTGTCGAAGCTGATTTCAAAATGCGGATATTTCAGTTTCCCCTTTTTCGCTTTCCGCAGGGCCTTCCCAAAATCATCAAGAACCTCTTTGGCTGTTTTTAACGATACAATCAAATGTTTCATATTTTTATCCCCATATTTTGCAAGACCAGCTCTTTAAAATCTTTGAGCAATTTTTCCCCATTCACGTAACGGTACGGAACCTCCTGGTCATTCAAATGAACATGCGGCCCTTTGGGATGATGGTTGTCCATCAGGACTCGCTTGCCGCTTTGAAGGTCGAGCAGGATAAGGCCGTATTTGATGCCATCCCGATATTTTAAAGATCGCTCCACTTGGTGAATCTCTATTTCAAGGATGTAGCGCCCCTGGAGACGGGCCTTATGCCAATAGACCAGGGTCGCTTTCATATTGGTTCTATGTTACCTATATCAATTTTAATTGTCGAGCGCTTTTTCAGGCAATCCGCCGCTCCAGCTTGCAGGTGCCTTTCGACTCGGCGCAACAAGCGCCTCGCTCAAGGCTAACAGGTGTTTTCTAAAGAAAACATTTCCTTCAAAATTTTGTTTTTTCCACGCAACTTTTTCTGCATCCTTCCGATAATATCCTGTGCCTACGTGCGTAGGTGCGTAAGTCCTGATATGGCGATGTCGGGAACGAATATTCCATGTCCAAACCAATCAATTTAAACGATCCGTCACTTTTGCCGGAAGTCCGCGACTTTCTTGCCGAGGCGGATATCTGTTCCGAGTCGTCCTGTACGGAAGGAGATGGTTTTCTTCTTTTGGAGGAGGCCGAAAGCTACTGGGGTTCGCTGGATAATTTTCAGGCTCAACTCCACGGACACTTCAACCTCTTTGCCGATTTTGACTCCGGGGAATTGCTTGAGTCGGATCGAAACACCCCAGACCCTTTTGGGGATGTCTATTTTCTGCCTCCTTTCCTGGTGGCCCTGGAAAAGGAGGCGGTCAGCAAAGAACCGGCTATCTACTCCCTCGATCATGAAGGCGCTCCGTCACAGACCGAAATTTCTCCATGGATCGGTTTTACCGAAAATCTTCCCCTATGGATCGGTGCGGCCCTGATGATACCTGCTTTTTTTGCCGGCCGAAATGGAAATCCGGCGGGTGCGGCCGCGGCTGAAGCAATGTATTTGAGTGCCGAACAGGTTTTTGCGAGATGCCTCGATCCGATTAGAGTTCCTCCGGACATTGTGGCCCGTAACTCCCCCCGTCCCCCTCTTAATCTAAGAGGGGGAGAAAGGGGGAGTTATCCGGTTGAGTGGATGGTTGCCCGATCGGAAGTGGAGACTTTTTCTGATGGAAATCTTCAAACTCAAAGAGGGACTCAAACAAGATTGATTCCTCGAACAGCCACAGGTCAACAAACGATCCCATCATCGGGTCTTGGCATTGATGAGGCCGGGCCGCCGATTTTTATTCATGACGTAACTCCCCCTTCACCCCCTCTTAACTTAAGAGGGGGCTGGGGGGAGTTATCAGCAACTCGAATTTCACCAGCTCAAAGGCCGATCGCTCTGCCTCTTCCGCCTTTTCCACCTTCCACGGATGACAACAACATCGCCATCCTCCCCGGTGCGGATCACGGGCAGGTCATGGACATGCCGGGTCATGATGCAGGGATTATCGTGGATGATCCGTTATCGATGGATGAAAGCGTGGAATTTCCTTCTGCTGGGGGAACACCAAGCGAGCCTCTTGGGTGGAATCCTTTTACTTGGTTTAGAAACCGCACAGAATTACGCGGTCGCGAGCCGGTCCCACCGAATGCACCGGCTCAATCGAATCTCAACCCGTCTTTTTTTGCCGATCAATTTTATCGTTTAACACCGGATTTGGAACCGCCCGCTACCACTGAGTCTGTAACGTTGGAACTGCCTCATATGGAGCCCGTTGCCACTCGTTCGGATACGGCGCCTTTTCAAACTATGGCGACTCGTCTTGAAGGGATTGGCTTCGCTCGAATCGGAAATTCCCAATATTTCGAGCGTGGTGTATTCGTGGTGCGCGTGGACGACGAGGGGCAACCTCAAATCTTCAACGATTTTTTACAGGATGACGCGGGGTCAACAATATGGCTCTCTTATGGTGAGAACCCTTTTGTTGGCAAGGGCTTCGAAGTAGTCGCTATGGGGGGATATGATAAGGGATATGATAAGGGATATGATAAGGGATATGATAGTGATAGTACAAAATATTTTATAGGGCTTACTGGCGGTTACGTTGGTCGGCAGGCTTCAAATATCCGGCACTTAATAACGCCCCTCCGCAACCAATTGCTTCAATCGGGATTCCAAGAAGACCCCTCACAACGAGGCGTTTTTACTATGACTGAAAAAAATGATGGGCGTAGCAATGAAGAAATCGTAGCTATAATGAAAGGCACCGTGTTGCAAAGATTTATCGTGAAAGCGAGTAAATTCATTCAAGACCGCTTAAGTCCTGACAGCCGTTTCATGCGCACAGATACCGTGCGTGACCATGGCGTAACCTTGGTTTTCCAGTCACGAAACGTTGAAACCACAGTTTCGGGTTACGGCGAGGTAAAAGATCAACGCTTGCTCTTGCCACTTGAGAACTTTTCTCCGCAAGATCTTCTAATCCATCCCCTCTCCGAAAGGAAGGACGCAGAGACGGGATTCGTTTATGCCGGAGTGAACTCTACTGGGATAATTCGCGGTTTGAAAGGAAAACAGATTAGCGGAATCCCCATAGCGGAACTGGAAAAACGGATGCGTCCCGGCGATTTCTCGAACGCTGGATTTCTTGGAAAAGAAGAGTCCCTTATAGATGTTTTGGCGAAAGATAACGATTGGGTCCTAGCCCACGGCTTAACGCATCAGCAACTGGCGGAAATCCTCCACCGATTCCGCGCCTTGTCCTTGTTGAAGCTAGACGGTGAGGGTAAGGAGATCGAATTTCGCGGCCAGAAATACGAGGTGCGATCCGCGTCCTGTCTGGGAGTTCAATCCTCTCCTTTTCCCGATGGTGACAACACAAACCTCACCGTCGCTGTGAACAACCTGTCCAAGGGACAGAGTCTTTCTTTCTCAGGGCTGTTGCCATTTTTAATTGAGCGATACGGATTTTACGAAGGGGAAGGCACTTCTTACCGTGTGTCGCCGCAAGCGATTGCTGAGATGTTTGGTTTAGTCCCTTTTCAGGAAACCGGAAAAGAACCTCATGGCATCTAACTGGCACCTCGGATCTGAAAAGGTGCCAGAAAAAAATGGGAGAAAATGCCATGCCTTTTTACAAACCGCTACTAAAGGGGCTGGCTATCCAATCAAAAAAATCCCGCCGGTGAGGGCTGGAACACCCTCCCCAGCCCGTATCCGTTTACGGAGGTTTATGGGGTGTGGGAGAGGTAAGCCGGGAAAAGGGACAACCTCGGTGAGGAACTTATTGCTTTTAATGCAAGATCTCGCGTAAAATGAAAAATATATGAAGTTCTCGGCTGTCATTAGAAAAGAAGACAGATTCTACGTCGCCCGGTGCCCGGAGCTGAATGTCACCAGCCAGGGAAAAACCTTCGAAGAGGCCAAAGATAACCTTGTTGAGGCCATTGAGCTTTATGTCGAAAGTTTTGGCGCCGACGATATTCCGGAAGAAAAAGAGCCTCCCATCTGGACCTCTCTAGAGGTTCATCCCCATGCCTAAACTTCCCGTCCTGTCCGGAAAGGAATTGATCGACATTCTCGTTCGATTGGGTTTTGAAGAGATTCGACAAAAAGGGAGCCACGTTTCCTTGCAAAAGATAATCGGGGATAAAAAATTCAGGACCGTTGTTCCTTTGCACAAGGAGCTGGCAAAAGGCACATTGAGGGATATTCTTAATCAGTGCGGCCTGACAAAGGAAGATCTCATCGCAAATATGTAGTCGGCCAAAGGACCATCGGCAAAAGGGGTTATCCCGTCAAACAAATCCCGCAAGTGTCATGAAACACCCTGCCAAGCCCGTATCCGCCCCCTTACTTCACCATCCCGCCGACAACCAGTCCGGGGATCCGGATGGTGAGTTTTATCGGGTTACGGACCGGCGCGTAAGGAGAACGGCGCGATATTAAAAGGGCTGTTTTCTGAAGAAAACACCAGAAAAATTTTCCACGCAACTTTTTCTGAATCCTGCCGATAATATCTTTTGCCTACGTGCGTAGGTGCGTCAGTTCTGATATGGCGATGTCGGGAACAAATATTCCATGTCCAAACCAATCAATTTAAACGATCCGTCCCTTCCACCTGAAGTCCGTGACTTTCTTGCCGAGGCGGATATCTGTTCCGAGTCGTCCCGTATGGAAGGAGATGGTTTTCTTCTTTTGGAGGAGGCCGAAAGCTACTGGGGTTCGCTGGATAATTTTCAGGCTCAACTCCGCGGACACTTCAACCTCTTTGCCGATTTTGACGAAGAAGTTTTGCTTGAGTTGTCTCGAAACACCCCAGACCCTTTTGGGGATGTCTATTTTCTGCCTCCCTTCCTGGCCGCCCTGGAAAAGGACGCGGTCAGCAAAGAACCGGCTATTTACTCCCTCGATCATGAAGGCGCTCCGTCACAGCCCGAGGTTTCTCCCTGGATTGGTTTTACCGAAAATCTTCCCCTATGGATTGGTGCGGCCCTGATGATCCCCGCTTTTTTTGCCAGCCGGAATGGCAACCCGGCCGGGGCGGCCGCGGCTGAGGCGATGTATTTAAGTGCCCAACAGGTTTTTGCCAGATGCCTCGATCCGATCAGAGTTCCTCCGGACTTAATCAGGCCAGCCCCACGGGCAAGTATTTCTGTTGGGAGAGGCCCCTCTTTGGAAGGGGATTTTCCTTTGGTGGTCAGGGGAGTGGAAACCGAGAGAAGTGCAGGTTCTCTGCGGACAGGCGCCACAACGGGAACTCGGATCATTCCGCGTGCCATGCCAGGTTCTACAACAAGAGCAACCCCCGAACCCATTGACGATACCGCCGGCCCTCCGATTTTTATTCATGACGTAACTCCCCCTTCACCCCCTCTTAACTTAAGAGGGGACTGGGGGGAGTTATCAGCAACTCGAATTTCACCAGCTCAAAGGCCGATCGCTCCGCCTCTTCCGCCTTTTCCACCTTCCATGGATGACAACGACATCGCCATCCTCCCCGGCGCGGATGACGGACAAGAAATGGATCTCCCCACACCGGACAAAGACCTCGTATTCGATGCCCCCGCCGCTCTTGTCAACGAAGTTGCCGATTTCCCCAGTGCCGAAGAGTTCCCTGACGAACCGGTTGGCGATCCAGGACTTTCCAGCGATTACCAATACTGGCTCAAAAACCGCCGCCCTTATCAAAAGGAGGCGGTGCAGGCCGTTTTGGACCATTGGCGCCGCGGCGGCGACCGGGGACTGGTGGTTCTCCCCACCGGAACCGGAAAGACATTTACCTTCGTGGAAACCCTCTGGGAACTCTCCCGCCTTCCCGCCTTTAGAGGCAAAAAGATTCTCGTGGTGGCGCATCAGGATCAAATCGTGTCCCAGAACGCCGTCGCTCTGGGTGACCGCTTTGGCGTGGGCAAGGTCGGAATGGTTCAGGGACAAACGCAGGAATGGAACAACCCGGTTGTCTCCGCGTCGGTCCAAACGCTGGCGAATCATCTGAACGAGGTCCCGTGGGATGAGTTTGGTTTGCTGGTCTTGGACGAGGCGCATCACTACGTGGAAGGAAACGAATGGTTCGAAATCGCCCAGAGAATGGGCTTTTTTGATGCAGAGGGGAATCCTGTCGATCAATCAGGCGAGAAAATACTCCTCGGCTACACCGCCACCCCCGATCGCTTGAGCGGCAAGCCGCTGGTGACCGTCTATGGTCCCAACCTTCTCTACACCCGCGACATCAACTTTTTTATCCAGGGGGACTATCTGCTGAAACCCTATGGGATCTCCGTTACTTTGACGGGAACAGACGATCAAAGGAGGCCGCTATTGTCCGAAAAAGTATGGGCCTTACTGACGCTGGATCAAAAAGCCCAACTGTTGGCGGATATCTTTTACACCAACCCGAAACTTCATTATGGCGATGCCTTTAAAAAAACAGCCGTCTTTTTAACCAGTCGGGAAGAAGTGGAAGGGTTGGAGACAAGGTTGAGAGACGACTATGGCATCAACGCCGTTGGGGTGCTGGATGACACCCCCGACCGGACTCAAAAGCTGAATGATTTTAAGGCGGGGAAATACGATTTTCTGCTCAATATCGATATTGCCACGGAGGGGTTTGACGACCCCGGTATTGAGGCGGTTGTTTTGGCCCGTCCGACGGAAAGCCGTTCGAAAGTAGTCCAGCAGGTGGGCCGCGCCCTTCGTGTGGACCCGGCACATCCGGAGCGGAAAGAGGCGTTAATTGTGGATTTGATGGGGAATCTGGAAAAGCACGACATTAATATCAGGGCGGAAGAGGCTTATCAGTGGGGCAAAGAAAGCCAGGGGCTTACCCGAGAGGAGGGGTTGCGCGATGAGAAAAGGATTTACCACCCGGTTGTTTCCCTGCATTGGCAGGCGGTCGATTTGGGCCGGTTTGTCACCGTCGATAATTTGTTTCGTTTAAAGATCAAGAGCTTGTTGACTGCTGAGGAACAGGTTACGGAGATTTCCTATCGGGCCGGATTAAATTCCGACAAGGTCATGCAATGGTGGTTGGGGAGCGCCCTTCCCGAAACGGAAAAAGAGGTGAAAAAACTGGAAGCATCGCTCAACATAAAAGACGAGGGTCTCTTGGTTGCTTATCAGGAAACCGTGGGGGGGGCGATTAGGTCGTATTTGATCCAGCGGCTTAAAGAAAAGGCGCAGGGACTCGGAAGGACGCCGATAGCAACAGAACTGGGGGGCAACTACCCGTCTACCCTGACTTATCAGAGATACTTCGGCACCTTTAACAATGCCCTCCGTGCGGCGGGGCTGGAGGTGACACGGACAAAATTCACCGGTGAACTGACGCGCGAAGGGGCGATTGAGATTTTAAACGAGGCGGCGGGGGAGCTGGAGGCTCAACGGAAAACGATGACTGGACATAATTTTGAAGCCCTCCGAAAGGCCGCGCATCCCGACTGGCCGAGTGTCCCGACAATCTGCAGGGCCATCACGGGGAATAAAAAGGATTGGAACGGTTCCCTCCGTGCGGCGGGGCTGGAGGTGACAAGGACACAGGGGGAACTAACACGAGAAAGGGCGATTGAGATTTTACAGACGGCGGTGGGGGAACTGGAGGGTCAAGAAAAAAAGATATCTGTATCTAATTTTGAAGCCCTCCGAAAGGCCGCGCATCCCGACTGGCCGAGTGTGCAGACAATCTGCAGGGCCATCACGGGAAGTATAACAGATTGGAATGGTTCCCTCCGTGCGGCGGGGCTGGAGGTGATACATGCGGTAGGTGAACTGACGCCCAAAGGGGCGATTGAGATTTTGAAAGAGGCGGCGGGGGAGCTGGAGGCTCAACGGAAAACGATGACTGAACATAATTTTGAAGCCCTCCGAAAGGCCGCGCATCCCGACTGGCCGAGTATACAGACAATCTGCAAGGCCATCACGGGAAGTATAACAGATTGGAATGGTTCCCTCCGTGTGGCGGGGTTGGCTTTTCGGCCGGGGAAAAGACCCGACCCCTCCCTCATCGGCGGTAAAGGGGATGCCGGGTATGACGAGCCGATTCAGGTGTCGCCATGGAACGAAAAAGATCCCGGCGGAGAATTTTCTTCACCCGATAAAGCCGTTCTTGATGGGGATAAGGCGGCGGATGGGCCGGGGGATACCGAGTTGGCGGCGAAATTTGACCTTCTGGCGTCAGGAATGAAAGATGACATCGAATGGTCGGAAAGAGAGCTTGATGCATTAAACTCAAGGGGCGCAAATTTGAGTGAAGCGGACAAGGAATGGAAAAAACGGGAGGAATCGACGCTTGATCGGGCAAGGAAAAGATTGTCTTCGTTGGAAAAGGCCAGAACATTTTATGAACGGGGCGAATTTGGTCCGGCGCGTACTTGTTTACTGGCTTTGCTCAAAGCGGCCAAGGAGGGTGAGGCGGAAGATCTGCTGTCTCTGGCGGCGCGACTGCCGGGGGGAATCGGTCTCCCCGACTGGAAAGAATGGCACGAGTGGGGCCGCATCCTTCTGGAGATCAAATGCCGAGACTTAGAAGGACAGTCTCATGTCCCGCTTGGACCGGTGAGTGATCGTCGAGCGTTACGCCACAAATTATGGCTGGAAACTAAATCACCGGAATCGAAGACCCTCCGTCGTCGGCATGAAAAACTACTTTCGGCCTATGATCGACTGGGTAGAAAGCAAACTCCGGAGGCGGCAAGAGAGTTTTGGAAGAATTTCAGCGGCTGTTTTCGGGGCCCGCCGGCTTTGGATTTTTTTGTCCGCTTGTGTGAGCTTATCCAAGATAATTCCGTCGTCGAGGATGAGTCGGCAGTCGAGGATCAATCGGCAGACGCGCCTTCGGCACTTTACGCTGAAAAATTCCAGGAAATCCGCGTTCTCATCGAAAGAGATTTCGAGACCCCAAAGAAGCGTTCAAGAGGGAAGTCTCCAAAAACCATCGCTCTTGAAGCCCTCAAAAGTGCGTCGGACAAACTGGACAACGGAAATTTGAAAGGGGCGCTTAGAGACTTGAACAAAGTGATTAAGGAGGCCCGCGATCAGACGGCTTATATGGTTCAGGACCGCGTGGAGAAACTCGCGGACTTGCTCCGGAAAGCGGGCGGGTAAAAAGGGGATTTTTAGGCAATCCTTCTCTCGAGTTTCATCGCCCGCTTTTTTTCCTTCTCCACGTCCTGCCAGATCAGATCGGTCACTTTCAACCCGAGCATGAATTTTCCCTCGTAGCCCATACTCCCCAGAATTTCGGGGGCGGTGAGGTAGAGGTTGGGGGAAGGGGTTTTGTAGCTGATCTGGAAGAGGTCGGTGAACGACTGCGCCTCCAGCTTAAAAACCGGATGGGAGCGGGCCGTCTGTTTGAAGATTTCAAAGTCGTTTTCCTTGAGCGGAAAGAGGGTGTCGGTGTTTTCCTGTTTGGGCATAAGCGGAAAGGTGTAAATCAGCTTCTCCTCGGCAAAAGGGAGGAGCTTCAAGAGACCCTCGCGGATCTTCTGATGAATGGGGATAAACGATTCATCCGCCGCGTCGAGCAAGGCGGGGGGGAGAAGATAATTCACCAAAAAACGGGTCATCCCCCCCGTTATCTCTCCAATGCCTCCTGCCGACCCCTGTGGGGCGGACCCCTCGACCCTGTTCGGGGCAGACCCCTGCGGGGCGGGCCGCAACTGGACGGAAAGAAAATTGGTTTCCGTCAGCTCCCGATCCGGGTTGTCGATGATGACCAGGTTTTCGCGCATCGGCGGCGGGATGAACTCACGCGGGACGTCGAAACAGCAGGTGAACCAGTGCAGATGGGGTTTCAGGTTCTGGATTTTTTTGCGCAGTTTGCGGAACCGGAAGAGCGCGGGGAGGTAGTTCTCCAGCCTTTTGAGCGAGGCGTTCCAGATGACGTAGCGGGCGAGAACATTCCCTTCCATTCCCGACAACTGGGCCCCCTGAAAAATGCCGTTCCTGAAGAGGAGTTTTTCGATCCGGGTGTCGGGGCGGTAGGCCCCTTCGTGATGCGAAATGCGGTCAATAAAAATTTTTTTGAGGTACTGATGCCCCCCCTTGACCGAGTAGATTTCCCCCTCGCTGGGGTTCAAAAGCTCGGCCACCTGAAAGGCAAAGGGGGCCTCCGTGTGGGCATAGGTGATCATTTTAAGCTGGGCCATGAGAAAATTCTTGAGCGTCGCGTCTCCGTTGAGTGGAAGGCCCAGGGCCTCCAACCTCTGGTCGAGGCTGTTTTCCCTGACAAACCGCATCAACTGCCGCCGTTCGCGGAAAGAGGCGGGGAGGACGAGCGCGTAGAGTTGCTGACTTTCCACCTGATGCTTGATGCGCGCCAGCGTTTCGTAGAAAAACCGGATTTTCTCGTGCTGGTCGGGAAACTCGCGCTCCAGCTCTTCGTAAAAAGTCGCCGGGTTGGACGAGATGTCGATCCGTTTTTTGGGAAAGATGATCTGAAGCGGCGATTCGGTGGACGAAAGAAACTGGATGTCGTTTTCGGGAATGTTCAGCCGGCCGAGAATCGACCGCAGAAGTTTGGAGTGGAGGTGGGAGACGCAAAAAGGGTCGGGCTCCCTCTCGTTTTGGGCGTAGGGGTCGAGATCGAGCACCTGCACGGACAGGCCCCGCCGCGCCAGAAAGGCGGCGGTGATGAGGCCCGAAAGTTCGGTGCCGATAATAAGCGCGTCGCAATAGCGTTCGAGCATGCAAGTCTATCCCCTGCAACTTCGTCTATTTTTTCGCAGGAATTTGCAGACCACCCAAAGTCGCATTCAGACCATTTGGCCGGCGCCTGCCCGCCAGCTTTTTGGAGGGGCCCTGCCGCCTTAAAAATGAAAACCCAGCTTTGCAACCAGCGAATAAGGAATCATCCCGGAAGAGTTGCTCCCCCCGGTGTTGCTTAGGCTGTTGATGATTGCCGCCGAGCGGAAAACGCCGGCGAATCCGGCCGAGATGATGTCGGTAAAATAATAGTCAAAACCCACCTCGAGCTGTCCGCCCAGCCCCACGCCGTTCGTGCCGTTTTCCACCGAGCCTTCGGAGAGGGCAAATACGCCCAGCCCAAGCCCGGCGTAAGGGTCCCATTTGGATTCTCCTTCGTCCATGAAATAGAGCTTGATGGTGAAAGTGGGAATCCCCAGCATCTCGATCCCCTCATCCCCCTCCGATGGGCCCTCGCCGCCATGGGTGGTGGCCCAAGCATCGATGGAGATGGAAAAGCGCTGATTGAAGCGATAGTCAAAATAGACGCCCCCTCCCGGCCCCACTTCAATATCCGGAATGGTGTCGATCAGCTGGATATTTCCCATTCCCATGATGCCGATGGTCATATTTTTGGAGCTTCGGGCGAAGGCGGGGGAACCGAACGCCAGGCCAAAAACGGTCAGGAAAACGACAAGGGATTTTTTCATGTTTGTTCCTCCAGAATTTCCACGCGACGTCCCGCTATTTTTACTTTGTTTTTCGCCAAAAGGTCAACCGCCTTCGGAAGCAGTTGGTGTTCCTCCGCAAGAATCCTCTCAGAAAGGCTCTCCACGGTATCGCCGGGCAAAACGGGGACCGCCGCCTGTAGAATAATCGGCCCGGTATCGCACCCTTCGTTGACAAAATGGACGGTGCATCCCGAAAATTTTACGCCGTATTCCAGCGCCTGCCTCTGCGACTCCAGCCCCGGAAACGAGGGGAGAAGGGCCGGGTGAATATTAATGATGCGATTTTTGAAGCGCGAGATCAGCCAGGGGGAGACAATGCGCATGAAACCGGCCAGCACGACCAGATCGACTCCGTGGCGCTTTAAAATTTCTTCAATCCGTTTTTCAAAGGCCTCTTTTCCCTCGTTTTTGGAGGCAACAAGCGTCTCGCAGGGGATGCCCGCTTTGGCGGCGCGCTCGAGCGCGGGGGCGCCGGGGCGGTTGGAGATGACGACCGCGATCCGCGCCAAAATCCTCCCCTCACCGCAGGCGTCGATCAAAGCCTGAAGGTTGGTGCCCCGGCCGGACACTAACACGCCGACATTGAGTTTTTTTTCAGACAAGGAGAGCCCCGCTTTCTCCCGGTTGACGCGTCCGGATATATCCGATGGAAGCAGAGGGATAACCCTGTTCGGCCAGCCGTTTCAAAATTTCTTTCTCATCCGCCTCCCGGACCACCAGGGTAAGCCCCACCCCCATGTTGAAGACCAGCCACATCTCCCGTTCCGGGACATTCCCCGCTTTTTTCAGCCAGTCGAATATGGGGGGGGTGTTGATTTTTGTTTTTTCGATTTCGGCGGTCAGGGTTTTGGGAATAATCCGGGGGACATTTTCGGGGATGCCGCCGCCGGTGATGTGCGCGATCCCCTGTATTCTGAAATTTTGAAGGAGTGCAAGAACCGGCCTTACATAGATCCGGGTCGGGGTCAGAAGAATTTCGCCGATTGGCCGGTCAAACCCCGGAGGACGTTTTTTGAGGCTGACCTTTTTGTCCTTTAAGATTTTGCGGACCAGCGAGAAACCGTTGCTGTGAACGCCGGAAGAGGCGACCCCGATCACCCGGTCGCCCGGTCGCATCTCGCGTCCATCCACAATTCGGTCGCGATTGACCGCCCCCACGGCAAAGCCGGCCAAATCGAATTCCCCCGGGGCGTAAAACGAAGGCATCTCGGCCGTCTCTCCCCCCAAAAGGGAGCAGTTGATATCGGCAAGCGTTTTGGCGATTCCAGCGATGACCTTTTGGGCGACGGCGGTTTCAAGTTTGCCCACGGCAAAATAATCGAGAAAAAAAAGAGGCTCGGCGCCACAACAGATTAAATCGTTGACGCACATGGCCACCAGATCCGGACCGATGGTGTCAAACTTCTTCATTTCGAAGGCGAGCTTTAATTTGGTGCCCACCCCGTCCGTCGTGCCGACCAGAACCGGGTCGGAAAATTTTTTCAAATCGAGCGAGAAGAGGCCGGCATATCCGCCGATTGTTGAGATGACTTCGGATCGGCGGGTTTTTTTTGCGAGAGGGACGATGGCGTCCACCAGACGGTCCGCGGCGAGAATGTCAACTCCGGCCGATTGATAGGTGAGCTTTTTCTGTGCCTTCATGGAGACGACGCAGTCCCTTTGTCCTCCGGAGGGACATCCGGCGGCACCGGCCCTGCCGTCGGGGCCTCTACCGCCGGTATCGGAGCCGGAGCGGCCGGCAGGGCCGGTGCCGCCTCGGCCGGAGCGGGGGCCTCGGTCACATCTCCCGGTGCCGGGGGAACGGGTGCCTCGGCCGCCGGCAGGGTCGGTACCGCCGGTTTTGGAGCCTCTGAATTTTCCTCCTTCTTTGCCGGGGCCGGGGCTGAAGGCTTTGCCTCCTCCGCATAAACAATTTTTGCCGACTGCTTGAGGGAGGCCAGAAGGTCGTCCTTCACCTGTTTTTGAAGTTGAAATTCAATGGTCTTTTTCGCCTCTTCGAACGGCGTTGCCTCCGGCTCGGAAGTGACCTTGACGATATGCCAGGCCCTGGCCGTTTCGATGATGTCCGAGACCTCCCCGTTTTTCAATTTAAAGGCGGCCTCCACCACTTTGTCCATCCCCCGCCGCGCGAGCCTCTTATCATCGCGGCTTATCGGCCCCAGATCGCCCCCCTTTTTGCTGGATGATTTGTCATCGCTTGCCTCCTCCGCCACCTTGCCAAAATCTTCTCCGGAGATAAGCCTTGCCTTGACCGCCTTGGCCTTTTCCAGCGCCGCTCTTTTCTCCTCGGCGGTTGCCTCCTTGTTTTTACCCTTCTTGTCCTTGTCGGCAGGGGGGGTCTTTTCGGCCTCCGGCTTCTTGAAATCGATCTGAATCTGCGAAACCGACACCTTGGTAAAATCGGTGTCCTTGTGTTTTTCGTAATATTCGCGCGCCTTCTGTTCCATCTCCGCTTCCATCACCGCCTGTGCGACGATAATCCGCCGGTAAAGCCCCGCCTTGTCCAAAACCTCCTTTTTTTGGTCGAGGCCCCTGCGGAGGCTTTCCTGGTAGAGCAATTCCTGGTCGACCAGATTTTCCACCATCTTCTTTTTCATTGTGGGGTTGGCGACCTGGCTTTTCACGCGGGGATTGATGGCGGAGAGGACGTCCAGATAACCCTCGCGGATGGAGGTGTCGTTGACCCGGACAATTTCCGCCCCCTTTTTCAGGTCGGCGAGCTCTTCTCCTCCCGATTCGGAAGGGACGACCCTTACCTTGGAACACGACGCCAAAAACAGGGCGATTAACAGGTAGAAAAGACGCTTCATTTTTGTCCTCCATTGATAAAATTTCGGTGGAATATTATCGGGCCTCCGCGCCGATTGCAACGGATTCTTTTTGCAACTCGCCGAACTCCAGATCCTTGTCGCGGAATTTGGCCGGAGGAAAGCCCAGCCGCTCGCGGATGAATTTTTCGATGCGCAGATTGAGCAACTCCGGCTGTTCCACCAGCGCCACATGGCTCCCCTTTTTGACGATGAAAAGCTCCGAGTGGGGAATCTGGTGGTGCATCTTTTTTGAAACCCAGGCGGGGGTGAAGTTGTCCTCGTCGGCGCCGATAATGAGAACCGGCGCCCGGATCCGCTTGAGCGTCCCTTCGGCGTTGTGCTCCTGCAGACTGCGGGTCAGCTTGGAGAGGAAGATGGCGTCCACATTAATGATATGCTCCAGATACTGCCTCATGATCCTTTTGTCGGCCAGATAGGGCTTCATCATCTTGAAGAGCCCTCCCATCTGAAACCAGAAGGGGTTTTTGGCCACCAGCGTTCCGAGGGTGTTGGAGAGGCGCGGAAAAAGGTGGTTGAAGATGTAGATGACCTCGAAGGCGTACTTGGAAAGGGGAAAATTATAGAAGGTGTCCATCGGTTTTCCGGAGGTGCCGAAGCAGGAGACCATTCCGATGACGCGATCAGGATCGCTGTTGTAAAATTCGAACATCACCTGCACCCCCATGCTGTGGCCGACCAGGATGGCCTTTTTGATCTGCAGGGCCTTGAGGACCGCTTTTAAATCCTGCTTCAGCGACGAAACGGTGTGGTTTTTGGGGACACGCGGCATTTCGGAGCGGCCGTGGCCGCGATAGTCCCAGGTGACCACCTGCGCCTTGTCTTTGAAGTAGTTTTCGAGATACGAAAAATAAAAGGTGGAACAGCCGAGTCCGTTCAGGCAGACGATGGGAACGCCGCTCCCCACCGAGCGGTACCAGATGCGGGTTCCATCGAAACTCGAAACGGTGTCTTCGCGGGTGCGCGTGATCTGGCCCAGGCGTGATGCATGTTCTGAAGAAGTTTTCATTCCGTTCGCTTGAAAAGTCGGCGCATTATAGCGGGGAGCCGCAAAAAAGCAAGGGGGCGGCAGGGCCCCTCCAAAAAGCCGGCGGGCAGGCGCCAGCCAAATGGTCCAAATGGATCTTCAAATGGTTCGCATACTTCTTGGCAAAATGCAAAGAAGTTGCAAAGGAAGAATCTAACTCATTGGATTTCATGGAAAATCCCATATTGACTTTTATTGGACCGGTTATATATGATGCGCCCCCATTATGAAAACACTCAAGCTTCAGTCCCCCGGAAAAATCAACCTCCGTCTGGATGTTTTGGGAAAACGCAACGACGGCTATCATGACCTGCGGATGTTGAACAGCGCCGTCTCCGTCTACGACGATATCGAGCTGAACATCATCGACCGCGGCATTGTGGTGGAGGTGGCCGACGATCCGAGGGTGCCTTCCGGCGAGGACAACATTGTTTTCAGGGCCGCCAAGGAGATCATGGCCTACTCCAACAAGAACGTCGGCGTGCATGTGAGGATCAAAAAAAATATTCCGTCGGGCGCCGGCATGGGGGGCGGCTCTTCCAATGCCGCAAGCATCCTGGCCGGCCTGAATCAGCTTTTGAAGATTAATTTGAACCGGGAAAAACTCATTCGAATCGGCCTGCGGTTCGGCGCGGACATCCCTTTTTTTCTTTATGGGTCGCCCGCCATCGCCACCGGGATCGGCGAGAATCTGGCGAGGGTGAGGCGCCTGCCGCGCCTGCCGGTGGTGATTGTTTCACCCAACTTAAGCGTCGCGACCAAATGGGTTTTTGAGCGGTATCAGCCAAACGGCAGTCGCCATGGAGAGATGGAGATCCCGCGCGAGTTTGCCACCAAGAAGGCGGTGGTAAAAATGATGAACAACGACCTTGAATCGGTGACCTCAAGGCTCTACCCCGTCGTCAACGATCTGAAAGACCGGCTTGTCAAATACGGCGCCTTGGGAGCCCAGATGACCGGAAGCGGCCCCAGTGTCTTCGGCATTTTTGCCGACGAAGAACAGGCTGTGAGGGCGGCCAAAAAATTAAGCCAAAAGGCCAATGTAGCTTGGCGCGTGTTTATTGCAGAAACAATTTAGACTTGGGGCCCTGCAAGTTCTTTAAGGTGACTACACGTGTTTATTTTATTTTCTGTCGAACTTGCAATGGCCCCAAACCCCGCGCGGCCCGCAGGCAAAGCCTGACGGGCCGCTTGTTCTGACAAGGTGGGGCGTAGACAAGCGGTAAGTCACCGGATTTTGATTCCGGCATCCCTGGTTCGAATCCAGGCGCCCCAACATTTTGATCGGGGCCCTGCAAGTTCTTTAGGGTGACTACACGTGTTGATTTTATTTTTTGTCGAACTTGCAATGGCCAATTATCTTTACTTCGCAAACGCTATCGCGTTTGCTACGCGCCCCAGCTAAGCTGGGGCTTGTAGCCCCGCGCCTCACGCCGGCAAAGCCGGACGTGAGGCTTGAAAATTATATGGCCTCCTTTGAAGACATCCGGATTTTTTCGGGCAACGCCAACCGCCCGCTGGCGGAGGAAATCGCCGCCTATCTGGGCTTCCCGCTGGGAAAGGCCGAAGTAAAACGGTTTTCCGACGGCGAGGTGTGGGTGGAAATCGACGAAAATGTCCGGATGACCGACGCCTACATCATCCAGCCCACCTGCAATCCGGCCAACGAGCATCTCATGGAACTTTTGATTATGATCGACGCCTTAAAAAGGGCCTCGGTGGCCACGGTGACGGCGGTCATGCCTTATTACGGCTACGCCCGGCAGGACCGGAAGGTTCAACCGCGCACCCCCATCACCTCCAAACTGGTGGCGGATCTCCTGACCGCCGCGGGGACCAGCCGGGTGGTTTCCATCGACCTGCATGCGGCGCAGATTCAGGGTTTCTTCGACATCCCGTTCGATCACCTCTATGCACTCACCGTTTTTCTCGACTATTTCAAAAAACATCCGGTTGACAATCTGGTGATTGTCTCTCCCGATGTAGGGGGGGCCGAGCGGGCGCGGGCCTACGCCAAGCGTCTGGGAGGTTCGCTGGCGCTTATCGACAAGCGGCGTCCCTCCCCCAATGTCAGCGAGGTGATGCATGTCATCGGCGAGGTGGAGGGCAAAAACGCCGTCATCGTCGATGATATTATCGATACGGCCGGCACGGTGGTGCAGGCGGTTGAGGCGCTGATCAAGGAGGGGGCCAGATCGGTTTCGGCCTGTTGCACCCATCCGGTTCTTTCGGGGCCGGCGCTTGCGCGAATCGAATCGTCAAAATTGCAAAAGCTGATCACGACCAACACCATCTGTCTTTCGAACGAGGCCCGCAAATGCCGTAAAATAGAGCAAATCTCGGTGGCCCCATTGCTTGCCGAGGCCATCTCGCGGATCGGCAAGGGGGATTCGGTGTCGTCGTTATTTGTATGAGGAGGGTTCCGGGCCTCCCGCCGACCGAATAGGGAGGATGAAGCGAGGTGGGAGCGGAGCCGATAAGGACAATGAAGTGACTGATCAACTCTGAAGTAAAAAAGGGAGAAAATCATGGAACGAATCACGCTCAATGTGGAAACAAGAACAAAAACAGGAAAAGGCATCTCCCATTCCCTGCGTCGGCAGGGGAAAATTCCCGCCGTCCTTTATGGAAAAGGGATCGACAACCTGAAACTCTCGGTTGCGCTTCTGGAACTGGAAAAGGCCCTTTCCACGCAGGCCGGAATGAACGCGGTTCTGCAGTTGAATGTGGAGGGGAAGGGGGCCTTCGATGTTCTGATGAAGGATTATCAGGCCGACGCCGTAAAAAGAAAATTCACTCATGCCGATTTTCTCAAGGTAGACCTGTCCAAAAAAATCACGGTGGCGGTCCCGGTTCACCTGACCGGAAAGCCCGAAGGGCTCAAGGAAGGGGGGATTCTGGAGCAGGTCACGCGGGAATTAAAGGTCCTCTGCTTTCCCCTGAATATTCCCGGGCAGATCGAGGTTGACGTGTCGGCATTGAAGATCGGACAGAATCTTCATTTGAAGGATGTGACCCTCCCCTCCGGAGTGGAATCGGCCGAGGCGGACGACGTAACCATTGCGCTTGTCTCTCTGCCCAAGGAGGAGGAAGTGCTTACGCCGGGGGTCATGACCGAACCGGAGGTTCTGACGGCCAAGAAGGAAGAAGGGGAAGAGGGGGCGGCGCCGGCAGAAGGAAAAGCGGCGGCTCCGGCGGAAGTAAAGGGGGCGGCTCCGGCGGGCAAACAGGGAGGGGAAGGAAAGGGGGCGGCCCCGCCTGCCAAGGCGCCCGCCAAGGAAGGGGAGAAGAAAAAATAGTTTGACGAATTGATGAAAATTATCGTCGGTCTCGGCAATCCGGGGGAAGAGTACGAAGCCACGCGCCACAACATCGGTTTTTTGGTTGTCGAACGGTTGTGCGGGGCTCTGAATGGGCGGTTCAAGAAAAGCCGTCTGCGGGAAGAGGCGGTTATTACAGATTTGGGCGGCGCCAAGACCATTCTGGTCAAACCGCTGACGTTCATGAATTTAAGCGGCCAGGCGGTTGGCGAGGTCCTCCGCTATTATCGGTGCGACCCCGAGGCGCTTCTTGTGGCGCATGACGACCTTGATCTGGACCTTGGGCGGATCAAGTTTTCGCGGGGGAGCTCGTCCGGCGGTCACAACGGTATCGCCTCCATCATCGATGCGCTCGGCACAAGGGAATTCTGCCGGCTTCGGATCGGCATCGGGCGGCCCAAAGCCGGGGGAGGCCCGGTCGATTATGTCTTGAGCCCTTTTGCCCGGGGGGAACGGAAAGAGGTGGAGAAGGTTGTCGGCGTTTCTGCGGAGGCGGCGATGGATTTTTTAAAAAAAGGGATTCAGGCGGTGATGAACCGGTATAATAAGGGTTCCCGCCGAGCGCCGACCGAATAGGGAGGATAAAGCGAGGTGGGAGCGGAGCAGGCAAAAACGACGAGGCGACTTAATCAATTCAAATGGAGGCATCATGAACGAGTACGAAACCATTTATATCGCGGAACCCGATCTGCCCGCCGGCCGGGTTGAAAAGATCAGCGAAAAAGTCCTCAAGATATTAAAGGAAGGAAAGGCGGAGATAATCGACCAGCGCGACTGGGGGGTCAGGAAACTGGCCTACCGCATCGGAAAATTCACCAGCGGACGGTATATTTTTTTCAATTATACCGGCAACGGCCATTTCGTGGCCGAGCTGGAGCGAACGCTCAAATATGAAGAGGGGGTTGTCCGTTATCTGACGCTTGTTGCGGCTTCCGAAAAAGAGATCGCCCGCCGGAAGAAACGGATCAATCAGCCGGAAGAAGGACGCCTTGAGTTGGGCGAGCGCGGATGGTCTGCCGACGCAGGTCCGGCTTCCGAAAACAGCCTGAACGGACGGGGAGGAGGATACGATGGTCCGAAAAATTAAAAAAAGGGAAAAAAGGGAGAGGCGGCGGTCAACCGGCAAGAGGAAAAACTGCCGCTTCTGCATCGACAAGGAAATGGCCATCGACTACAAACTGGTGCGCCAGCTGGGGGGTTTTCTTTCCGAAAGGGGGAAACTGGCCCCCAAGCGGATTTCGGGGAATTGCGCCTACCACCAGCGGCGGGTTGTGGAGGCGGTAAAACGGGCGCGTATCCTGGCGCTTCTTCCCTATACCGCGGCACACGCTGTCGCGGCGTAGTTTTTAGTGAATGCCGAACCATCGACACCGAAAAAATTTCGCCCCGACATGGGCCGGGCCGGCCTGGTGGGCCGAACCGGCCTGGTGGGTATTTTACTTACCCTTGCCCTCTATTTGAGCGGTTTTTTTGTCCTTTTGACGCCACTCCCCCCCCTCTATCACTGGCTGGTTGACCGCAGGAGAGCCCTTTGGGGGGTCGTCCTTCCCATTTTTGCAATTCTTGTTT
>JACPFC010000027.1 GCA_016183175.1 Deltaproteobacteria bacterium | reverse complement strand
GTTTTATGCTGGCTTATATCCGGCAATGACAAGATTCTTCTATTTTACTCACCCGGTATTGATCGCGAGCCTCGGCCTGATTTTATCCTGTGGCGGCGCCGTGCCGGATGGCGCCGAAAGCCCCTCCGAAACCGTAGCGTCGGACATGGTGCTCCTGACCGGCAGAGTCGATGTCCCTCCCCTTGAGGCCATTCGAGCGTTACAGAAACGGATGCATTCTATAAAAAACATAAAAGAGGCGAAGGGGGGAGAGTCCGCGACGGGGACTAAAGGGGACCTCTACACCCTCAACGGAAAACATCTGGGGAGTTTCGAGGCCAATTCGGAGGGGGAGTACCAGCTGGAAGTCCCCCCCGAAGAGCTGGCCGGTAATCCGGAGGTGATCCTGACCACGACAAGCGGCATCCAGAAATATCACGCCATTCCTTACGACTCCGCCAATTCCAAGAACGTAAATCTGGGGACTGCCGACGTCGTCACAACGCTCGCCACCGAAGGGATCATCCAGCAGTTGGAGGGATTCAACGACTGGGGCGAAGATTATTCGGGGGCCGACGGAGACCTCGCCTGCCTGTACCAAATCGATGAAAAACTTTGGACAATCGCCGATCCGGACACGGAAAACCTTACCCAAAAGTACGGCCTTCTCAAACAGGCGGTCGTCTCCCTGATCGCCCAAAAGAAGGGTTCCACTGATCCGGACTACGACAACTGGCACCAACTTTTGAACGCCCTTCTCACCGGCAAGATCGACGCTCCACAGGCGCTGAATATGATGAACGCCGACGACTTTGACCTCGCATCCGAGTTGACATCGGCCGATTCCGGCGAGACCGGTTCCGGCGAAGCCGGGGATGTCTACAGCACGGTGGAAGAGCTACTGTCGGCCCTGGTGGCGGAAGACTCAACCGGCGTTCTCTGCGAGGGAATGTCCGCCGGCATTCTGGACCCGTCCGCCGTCATCGCGCCGATCCTCGAAGCGGACGACCTTGAGGAATTAAACGCCGTCTATGCAAACGACGCGGCGGTCAAGATCCATGTGGAGCTCATGCAGGACTGCGTCCACAAGGATGGGTGCGCCGGCGTCAAGGAAGAGGCGGAGACGATTCTGGAGGTGATGAAGGCCTTTGACGGTGATTATGAGAAAATGTTCGATGACGACGGAAAGCTGGATACGGCTGTCTTCAAGGGGATTGTTGAGTCGGCCAAGACATGTGAGTCGCAAAAACCGGATTGCATCAAGGAGAAGATCGTTGAGGCTCACGAGAAAAAGGGGAACGGGGAGCCGACGCCGGCACCGCCGGAAATTCCCGACGACAATCCCAAGGTGACGATCTGTCATATTCCCCCGGGGAATCCCGCGAACGCCCACACCATCGAGATCGCCGCCTCTGCTTGGCCTGCCCATCTGGAACATGGGGATTATGAGGGGGAATGCGCTTCTCTACCTCCGCCTCCGCCACCCCCTCCAGCCGAGGAGAAGGTCACGATCTGCCATATCCCGCCGGACAACCCCGCCAATCCCCAGACCCTTTCAGTCGCCGTCTCAAGCTGGCCTGCCCATCTGGAACATGGGGATTATGAGGGAACTTGTGTCGAGGGGCCTCCCCTGTCGGAGATCACCGTCCTGTGGAACTATACCTTCGGCAAGATCTACGGCGGTTTTTATCGGATGATTCCGGGGCCGAGCGCCGCGATCGGCGAGGTCCGTCCGGATCTGCCGGGCCTCGAGGTCGCCACGGGCAACGAGGAATATTACCCGCTCGGATCCCCTGGTCCCTCGGGGAGATGGTTCTTATTTGAGGCCGACGGGACGGTCGTGTTCCGGAAGAATACGGAAAATGACGAGGCCCATTCCTCCGTCAACCTCTATGATTTGGACGACGACGGCCGCCTCGAAATGCTTGGGGGGACCACCTCCGGGAACCAGGTCCAGGCATTTGACGGGGAGGGGAACTGGTTCTGGCGCTATATCCTGACGGGGCACTCCATCTCGACGCCGACGGTCACAACGTTGTCCTCCAATGGCGATCCGGTGGTCTTCAACGGTTGCATGGATAATTATGTCCGATCGATCGACGGAAAAACCGGTGCCCTTAACTGGGCCTTCAATTCCGGGCGGTGGATCTGGTCCACGCCGGCGGTTGCCGATCTCGACGGCGATAATAAAAAGGAAGTGGCGATCGCAAACGACGGCCAATATGCCGGCAGTGGCGTCTTGTACAGCCTCGACGCCGAAACCGGGGCGGTCGACTGGCAGACAAATCTCGCAAACAAGGTGCATGCCTCCCCGGCAACGGCCGATGTTGACGGCGACGGCGTCTTGGAGGTCCTGATCGGCGACGGGAGCGGCCTCTTCAAAGCCTTCGACGGGGAGACCGGGGAACTGGAATGGAGTTTTCCGACCGGCGGGGAGATCCTCTCTTCGGCGGCGGTGGGGGATCTGGACGGCGATGGCGATTTGGAAACGGTCTTCGGTTCCGCCGACGGCAGGATTTATGCCCTGAATGGCGACGGCTCCCTCTTCTGGAAGCGGTACTTGGGCGGCGCGGTTCATTCCTCGCCCGCGCTTGCCAGGCGAAATCCCGGCAGTGTCCTGGATGTTTATGTCGCCACGATGTCCGGCGATCTCGATATCTTGAGCGGCCTGGATGGGAGTTTTGCCGCCCGCCTTGTTGTCGGTTACGCGATCGTCTCGTCGCCGGTGGTCGGGGATGTGGACGGCGACGGCAAACTGGAGGTCTTTTTTCAGGACCGCCGCGCCGATGTTCTCCCGGTCATGGCGGGCGATGTCTTCTGGGCCGTCCGCGACGAGGGCTCCTTGGTTTCTCCCTTTGCCCGCGAGTGGCCGCTCTTCAGGGGCAATCCGGCGCACACGGGCGTCTATCACGCAGAATAAATAAAATTAGGGCTCCAGAAGATAATCGTACTCCCGGTTTAACTTCTCGGCCTCGGCGGGATCGATTTTTACCGCCTGGTCGTGGACAATGCCGGCGCTTTCCATCCTCCCCTGACGTTCGTAGAGCTTGGCGAGCATGACAAACGGCCCGACCTCACGGGGATGATAGAGGGTGGCGCGAATGAGGTGAAAAATCGCCTCGTCGAAATATTTTTTTTGAACAAGAAGGTCGATCAGATCGCGCCGGTAGTCGAGGGAATCGCCGGGAGAGCGTGAAATCCCTTCCTCGAAATAGTAGATGGCATCGTCGTCTTCTCCCCGATCGCGGGAGAGGTAGGCAAGGCCGATGTAGGACATGGCATAAGCAGGGTCTTCGTCCCGTGAAATGTTGAAATATTCCTCGGCGTTTTCGGCATCCTTTTTATTGTAATAGTACCGGCCGAAACGATAGGCCAGGGAGGCGGAACGGAGGCCGGCCTCCCGCGCTTTTTCCAGCCACTCCCACGCCTTTTCGGTTTCCCCGGAATCGAGATAGACAGAGGCAAGACTGCTGGCGGTTTCGGGGTCGTCATTCAAACCCCAGGCCTTTTGATAATGCTCGATGCTTTTTTCATTGTCGCCCACGGTATCATAGGCAGAGGCCAGCCGCATTTGGTAGCCGTCGTAGGCGGGATAACTTTCTGCCAGCCCCTTCCAGATTTCGACGAATTTTTGATCCTCTCCCCTGCTCAAGGCCAGCTCCGCAAAACAGCTGTCGGCGCGGTCATCCTCCGGGGCCGATTTTTGGATGGTTTTGCACGCCCCTTCGGCCTCCACGAATTTCCGCTGGTCCATGTAGTCATAGGCCTGCCTCAACCATTGTCTCGGCCCCTCCAGTTCGATCGGCTCTTTCCGCCCGGCAACGGTCAAATGCGCCTCATCGATTTTCCAGGTTTTGCCGAAATCGGAAAAAAATTTGAGCGTGACCGTTCCCTCCCCCTTAAGCCCCGAAAGGGCCATTTCGAGTTCACCCTCCCCCCCTTCGCTGTTGTAAGAGAATTCCCCGGAAGGGGATTCATCCCACCGGTCAACCGGCCCGATCAATTCGAGCATTTTGGAATGATTTGAAAGATAGGTCCGGGCCAGCCCGTAGGCCGGAAATTCCACAAGCAGGCGGTTCCAGAGCCAGAATCCAAAAACAACGGCCCCGGCCACAAAGGAGACAAACCCCAAAACGGCAACAACGGCCCCGGCCAATCCCCCCCTCGAAGAGGCGAGCAGTTTCCTGATTTCTTCCCGCACCGCGTTCAATTTTCTTTCGCACGTCCCCCGCTTTTTTTCCGGAAGACGGCGATGCTCGTTGCGAATGAAGGCAAGATGGGTCGCCTGTTCGACATATTGCTTCCTTCGCTTCTCATTTTTAAACCAGCCCGAACGGTCGCGCTTGAGATACGACCTTAAAATGGGGACATGTTCCAGGGGAAGAATCCCCCCTTTTGCCTCGGCGGTCAGTTCTTCCTCAATCATCCGCCCCTCC
Organism: Deltaproteobacteria bacterium; assembly: GCA_016183175.1. Classification (NCBI taxonomy): domain Bacteria; kingdom Pseudomonadati; phylum Myxococcota; class Myxococcia; species Deltaproteobacteria bacterium. Next base: position 3,950 of record JACPFC010000027.1, on the reverse strand, counting down.
CGCGACAGCGACGCCTGAAACAGGACAAAGAGGATGAAAAACAAAACCGGCAGGCAGAAAAAGGGGAAAAGGGCCAGCACCGGGTCATTGGAGAGATCCGATTCGGTCAAGACCGAATTCCAGAAGGAATGAATCATCACCGCCAACCCCCACCCCATCATCGCCGCAAGCAGGCGGTCGGACCACCGGGAAAAGCGCGTATACGCGAGACAACCCCCAAAAACCCCGGTCGCCGCAGAGTGCACTCCGGCGGTAAAAAAACCGCGGACATACATGTTGCGGATCCAGGCGAATTGTCCGCTCTCGTGATATGTGCGCACGAAGTACATGACATTTTCGGAAAAGGCAAAACCGAGGCCGACAACTGCGCCGTAGAGGAGGCCGTCGGTCAGATTATCGAACTCCCGCGAAAGCCAGGCAAAGAGGACGACAATAATTCCCTTGTTGGTCTCCTCCACCACCGGCGCCACGAGGCCGGCCAGAAAATAGGCGCTCCCCGACTCGGTCATCATCGCATGCCCGATAACCCCCACAATCGTGTTGGCCGCGTATGAAAAACCGACGGAAAAGGTGGCCCCAAGAAAAAAAACAACCAGAATATGACCGAACGGCTCCCGTTCGTAGCGGTCGAGCCATCGCAGAAAAAGAATATACACCGTAATGGGAAGAAGCGACGCCAGGACTGAAACAAGAAAAATCATGGTCCAACCCCTTTAAATCGGGGGCTTTGCCGCTGGCGCCCCCGTGCCCCCCGTTCGCTCGGACTGGCAAAGCCAGATCCTCGCTCACTAAGTAATTTTTCTCTTGCACTATACGTCAAATTAGGTAGACTGCTTAGTGTTTTTAAAACGATAACACACCTGTAAGAGAAGTGAACATCAAAAAACCAAGGGAGAGGTCGCGATGAAATCGAAAAATATTGTTCTTTGCACAGTCTTGGCTCTTTTGACGGCCCATTGCGCCAACCAGGGCGATTCGGCGTCCGAGGCCGCCCAATTTGCCCTCGATCAGGGCGATTATGAAACAGCCATTACGCTGGCCACCAATGCCATCACCGGCGATCCCGACAATGTCACCGCCTACCGAATCCTGGGGAGCGCCTATCTCGGCCGGAGCAACATCGATTTTCTGGACGTGGAGGAAGGGATCCTCGACCTGGACGAGGACACCGCCGAAAACTTCAGTGCGATCGCCGATGTCCTCCCCGCTAACGGAAACTTGGCCGACCTTCGCCTGGCCATCGAGGCTCTTGAGGCGGCGCCGGGCATTACGGACGACTCGCTCGGCGAGGGGGTATTGGCCGATGCCGCCTTCGATCTTGCCCTGATGCAGACCATCGAACATTACGCTCTGGGCGTCTACGGATCAAACTTCAAAACCTCCTTTGACGTAACAGACATCACCGCCGCGCAGGCGACACAGGCCCAGGGCGATCTGGTCGATTTCGACAACTTCTTTATCGGTTCGGGGGTCGCCTCAGACGAGGATTTCCTTGACGAAATCAGGCAGACCTTCTGCATGCTGGAACCGATTACCGCGGGAGAAGGTTTTACAACCGCCGAGTTTCAGGCCCTGGTCGGATGCCAGCTGGAGCCGACCTCTTTCGATCCGACGACGGTCACGGCCGACATTGCCACTTGTGCCGCCCTCGATCCCGGTAGCCAGACCGCCGGCGTTCAGGCCTGTTATGACGAGGATACAAATCTGTAAACGCCAACCAATATACTGGAGATATCAATCTATGAAACATAAGAAATGCGCCTTGGAGTTGTTCCTGTTCATTTTGTCTTTCTCCCTCTTGAGCTCCGGATTCGCAGGGGCCCAGGAACTCACCATGAGACACTCTCCCCGTTCGATGCAGGGAATCCGGCCTCTCGGAATGGGAGGGGCCTTTCTGGCCACCGACGGCACCGATGAAAACGCCCTGTTTTACAATCCCGCGGCCATCAGTGATTACGAAAAGGAGTTCCATTTCCAGTTCCTCCTCCCGACGGTTGAATTTTCGTACAAGGCCATTCCCTTCTTTTCTTCCGATCTTCTCGATCTGGCCAGTGATATCGACGACGCCGCCACCGATGGCGACAAGGTCGCTGTTTTTGATGCCTTTGCCGCGGCCAATACCGGCCGTTATGAAGAGATAGGGGTTCGCGGCCCGGTGGCCATCATGATGCACAAATATATCACTGCGGCTATTTTCTACGAAAACCGGTCGGTCATGGGCCTGCTCAATCCGGCTTCCAGCACCATCGACGTGGAGGCCCTCTCCCAGGGGGGAGTTCAGGTCGGCTCGGCCTGGAGTTTTTTCGACAAGAAGATCAAAGTCGGCGGGGCCATCAAATTTTTGGGCCGCCATTTAATCGACGAACAAATTACCCAGCGCGATGTCCTGGTCAATAACGATTTCGGGGACGCCCTTGTACTGGACCAGGTTGGTTTCGGGTTGGGTTTTGACCTTGGTTTTCAGGCCAAGGTGCCGCTTGAAGCAAAATGGTGGGAGTACCTGGATCCAACCTTCGGCCTGACCATCCAGGATATTGGAGATACCCGGTTTTTCTTGGGGGATGACGTTGGGAGGACGGAGTAATCGACCTCGTTTGGTTTTGCGATTCACCCCGATTACTGGAAACTCAAAACCCAGTTTGCCATGGATTTTCGCGACCTCGAACATGCGACCGATCTCATCACCAAATTCCATTTCGGCTATGAAGTCACCTGGCCCGATATCAGCAAGGTACTTCGATCGGTTTCTGTCCGTGCGGGCTTGAATCAGGGATACCTTGCCGGCGGTTTCGGCCTTGATTTCAAATATTTCAAGTTGAATGCCGTCACCTATGGGCGGGAAATCGGACTAAAGACCCGGCAAAAGGAATCGCGCATGCTCGGAGTGCAACTCGCCAGCGGATTTTAGATAGGTCCTATAGTCCTATAGGACCTATACCCAATAAAAAAGCCCCCGCCGTTTGCACGACGAGGGCTTTTTATTTTAAATCCGGCGGCAACCTAGTCTATCACAAGGGGCTCGCGTCGCCCCCTCCAGTGGCAAAGCCACTGGAGCCTCCCCCTCAACGGCGCTTTGCGCCTTGGGAGAGTAGGTTGCTTTCAGCGTCCAAAAAAAATTCCCAGCCACAAATGTGACTGGGAATTTCTTATTTAAATCCGGCGGCAACCTACTCTCCCGGCCCCGTACGGGACAAGTACCATCGGCCCTGGGGAGCTTAACTTCCGTGTTCGGAATGGGAACGGGTGTATCCTCCCCGGTAAAACCACCAGAAACGTTAGAAGCTGTTAGTCCGCCACGTAGTGTTGGCGGACGTTACAGCTTCTTGCGCCCGCCAACGTAGTAGTGGCGGGACAACAAAAAATTATCCGCCAAACTGCATGGCGGATTAAGTGCCTGTAACGCCAGCGGTCCGCCTGAGGCGGACCGCTGACTAACAGGCGCTTAACATATTCCAGAACAATTTTGCAGAGACCACTCTCAAAAAAATAAAGGTCAAGCCGCACGACCGATTAGTACCGGTAAGCTAAAGGCCTTACAGCCCTTACACACCCGGCCTATCAACCTCGTAGTCTACAAGGGGTCTTCAGGCCGCCTTACGGCGACGGGAGATCTTGTCTTGAGGTCCGTTTCCCACTTAGATGCTTTCAGCGGTTATCGGATCCGAACATAGCTACCCAGCTTGTGCCACTGGCGTGACAACTGGTACACCAGAGGTTCGTCCATCCCGGTCCTCTCGTACTAGGGACAGATCCTCTCAAATCTCCTGCGCCCACGGAAGATAGGGACCGAACTGTCTCACGACGTTCTGAACCCAGCTCGCGTACCGCTTTAATTGGCGAACAGCCAAACCCTTGGGACCTACTTCAGCCCCAGGATGCGATGAGCCGACATCGAGGTGCCAAACCTCCCCGTCGATGTGAACTCTTGGGGGAGATCAGCCTGTTATCCC
>JACPFC010000026.1 GCA_016183175.1 Deltaproteobacteria bacterium | reverse complement strand
ATAGGTGAAAAGGGCCTGCCCTTCGCGAAAAAAGCCGATCTCGGCCGGCGTCGGCTCCTTGACCTTGACCGCCAGATCGCTTTTTCGCAAAACCTGTTGAAGGAACGAGACCATCGCCGCCCCTTCGTCGGCATATTCCCGGTCGGCAAAGCCGCTCCCCCCCCCCGCCCCTTTCTGGACAAGGACACGATGACCGGCGGCAGAGAGCGTCCGCGCCCCCGCCGGCGTCAGCGCCACCCGGTATTCACGCTCTTTGGACTCTTTGGGAACGCCAATAATCATACCGGCATTATGAGGACGGGTCCTGCCGCCTTCGGGTTTCCCGCTCTCGTCCTCGTCCCGCGTTGCGGGACTGCGGCTCGATCGGGAACCCTCCCTCGGCGTCACCCGTCCTCACAAACAAATAGCCTACCGCAAAAAATAAACAAGACCCACAAGAATCGTGAAGCCGAAGCGGTAGTAGACAAAGATGCGGTAGTTGTGGGTTTGAACATACTTGAGCAGATATTTGATGCTTAAAAAACCGACGACGGCCGAAATCGCAATACCGGTCCATTCAACCCCCCCGGCGCCGTTTTCAAAGAGATGCCCCATTTTAAAAACACAGGCGCCGAAGGTGATCGGCATGGCGAGCAGAAATGAAAAGAAAGCGGCGGTGGAGCGGGAAAAACCGCAAAAAAGAGCGGCGGTGATGGTGACCCCTGCGCGGGAGACCCCCGGCACCAGCGCCAGCGCCTGTGAAAAACCGACAATCACGGCATCCCTCCAGCCGACCTCTCCCAAGCCCTTTTCCTTTTTTGTTTTGTTGTCGGCATAAAGGAGCACAGCCCCCAGAAACGACATGTTGAAAGCCGTCAAAAGGGGATGCCTAAAGACTGTTTCAGCCAAATCCTCGAGGAAATATCCGGCGGCGGCGCCGGGGATGGTGGCAACAACCACGAAGAGAAAGAGGCGCCTCTTTTCGAGAATAATTTTGATCCAGTCTTTCCAAAAATAGGCCAAGAGGGCCAACAGGGTGCCGAAGTGAAGGGCGACATCGAAGACGAGCCCCGGATCGGGAAATTTGAAGAGCCATGGGGTGATCACAAGGTGCGCCGAGCTGGAAATCGGCAAAAACTCGCCCAGACCCTGGACGATGCCGAGCAAAATCGACTGGAAATAGGTCATTATTTAGTGGGTATTCTTTCTAAGCGCCTCGACTTTGTCGTCGATTCTTTCGATGGCGAGTTTGCAGAGGCGGATATCGGACTGATGCAGTTCGATAAAATCGCGAATATCGGAAAGCTCTTCCCGAACGGCCATCACGTCGGTTCCCATCTTGTCGATTTTCTTGTTCAAGACCTGAAACCACTCTTCCATTTTTTCCATTATTGCTCCCCTTTCTTAAAACATATCGAAAAAAAGTCCCGGAAACAACGCTTTTCTTTCCAAATTGACAGCATCGTTAAAAAAGGCTGTATTGGCGAAATGCCGTCAGGAATAGAAAGTATTCTCCACGAAAAACGCCGGTTCCCCCCTCCGTCCAACTTTCAAAAGAAGGCCCACATCCGATCGGCCGCTGAATACAAAAAAATGTGGAAGGAATCGATAGAAAATCCTGACACCTTCTGGAGCAAGGCCGCCAAAGACTTCATCTGGTTTAAAAAATGGGACAAGGTTCTGGAATATGACTTCAAAGACAAAATTTTCATCAAATGGTTTGACGGGGCGCAGACCAACATCACGGTCAACGGACTCGACCGCCATGTGGAATCGGGTCTTGGAGACAAGACCGCTTATATCTGGGAAGGAAACGAACCGGGCGAAACACGGAAAATTTCTTACGGCGAGTTGTTGAAGGAGGTCTGCAGATTTGCCAATGCGCTTAAAAAGCTGGAAGTCAAAAAAGGGGACCGCGTCACCATTTACATGCCGATGGTTCCGGAACTGGCCGTTGCCATGCTCTCCTGCGCGCGAATCGGCGCCGTTCACTCGGTGGTCTTCGGCGGATTTTCGGCCGAGGCGCTGGCCGACCGTCTCATCGACGCGAAATCCCATCTCCTCATCACCGCGGACGGGACAAGCCGGGGAGACAAAAAAATCGGGCTAAAACAAATCGCCGATACAGCCATTGAACTTTGCCGAAAAAGCGGCCACCAAATAAAAAATTGCGTCGTCCTCAAACGAAGCGGGGAAAAAATCGCCTGGACCGAAAACCGCGACATCTGGTGGCACGATCTGATTGAGAAGGAACCAACCGTCTGCCCCCCCGAACCAATGGAAGCCGAAGATCCCCTCTTCATCCTCTACACCTCCGGTTCCACGGGAAAACCGAAGGGGGTTCTGCATACCACGGCGGGTTATATGGTTTTTACCGCCCTGACGTTCAAATACATTTTTGACTACAAACCGGAGGACATCTACTGGTGCACCGCCGACATCGGCTGGATCACCGGCCACAGCTACATTGTCTACGGCCCGCTGGCCAACTCTGCGACAACGGTCATGTTTGAGGGAATCCCCACATGGCCGGGACCGGACCGTTTTTGGGATGCTTGCTACCGTCACAAAGTGACGATATTCTACACGGCGCCCACGGCCATCCGGGCGCTGATGCGCGAGGGGGAGGCGCCGGTGAAAAAGCATGATCTCTCGACATTAAGACTCCTCGGCTCCGTGGGAGAGCCGATCAACCCGGAGGCATGGATGTGGTACCACACGGTGGTGGGTGGATCACACTGCCCCATCGTGGACACCTGGTGGCAGACCGAAACGGGAGGGATTCTCGTCACGCCGCTTCCGGGAATTTCAATGCTGAAGCCGGGCTCCGCCTCCATCCCTTTTTTCGGCGTCGATCCGGTGATTTTAAAAGAGGACGGAACGCCTGCCACAGCGAATGAAGGCGGCTACTTCTGCATTCGCCAACCCTGGCCCGGCATCATGCGGACCGTTTATGGCCACCACGAAAAATTCAGGGAAACCTATTTCAGCCGGTTTCCCGGCCTTTATTACAGCGGCGACGGGGCGCATTGGGACGAAGACGGCGACATCTGGTTTATGGGGAGGCTCGATGACGTCATCAAGGTTTCGGGGCACCGGATCGGCACCGCCGAGGTGGAATCGGCTCTGGTGGGTCACCAAGCCGTTGCCGAGGCGGCGGTTGTCGGATTTCCTCACCCCATAAAAGGAGAGGGAATCCACGCCTTCGTCACGCTCAAATCGGGCCAGACCCCTTCACAGGCCTTGAGTCAGGCGTTGGTGCAGGAGGTGCGCAAAACCATCGGCCCTATTGCCGCTCCCGACAAAATCCAGTTCGCCCCCGCCCTTCCCAAGACCCGTTCGGGCAAGATCATGCGCAGAATCCTCCGCAAAATCGCCACCGGTGCTACCGGCGCCACCGGTGCTACCGGCCGGGCAGAAGATCTGGGCGATATCACGACACTGGCCGATCCCGCCGTCGTCGCCTCTCTCATCGAAGGGGCAACGCAAGGGCCTTGATTTCCCTTCCCGCCCGTCATAGGCATCCAAAAATAACCCCTTTATGTCCACCCCACCTGTTTTGGCGGACGTCGCGCCCATCCCGCAGGACGAATTGATCCCCGCACAAATCGAGGCGATCGGGGATTCCATTGCGCCGTTCCGGGATATCTATGAACGGCAGGAAGGCACGATGGAACCGGAAATCAACAAGACCTTGAACCGCGGCTGGACCCCCGATTTTGTCCGCGAATGCAAAACAAGGTGTTGGTTCAACGGCACAAAAGTGTCGGAAGCGGCATATGAAAGAGCGCTTTTTCCCGATCAGCCGAATTTCACCGAGGCCCTGTTTCGCGGGCTGGGTTACGATGTCGACCGCGAGGTGGTGTTAAGCCTCGGCAAGAGGCTCACCGAACTGGGGACCCAGCGGGTCCGGACATCCTCCGGCGCCTTTGACGATATCATGCTGAACCTGCAGGAACATGGAGACAGCGGTGAACAGGCGCTGATATACACCCGTGAGGCGAATTCGCCGATCGCTTACGACAGTTTCGAGGCCTCGCTCATCAGGGCGTACGACATCCCCGGCGCGGTAAAGATCGAAAAAACCTCTCCCGATTCCGATCGCATCCAAAAAGTCCACGCCGAATATTCCCTCCCCGCCGCAATCACGTGGGATAGAAAATCGCATACGGTTGTTTTGGACTTCGACGCCAAACTTCCAAAGGAGGGAAAGAAAAATTTCATCACGGGGCTGATGCGATTTATCGGCATGAACAACGGACGCCCGGCCCAGCATTATCAGGACACGGCGGGGGCCGTCATCGACCTTGAAGAGATTTTGTTTGCGGAAAAAAAATCAATCCGGCTCGCCATCGACGGCGAACCGGCGCTTCCGGATAAATTGAACGGCAACCGGCTGGTCCTGCTTCTCTCGCAAACCGCGGGGGGATTTTTCGAGGGAAAATATTATCAGCGGACCGGCGACAACGGAATTTCCATCTTTCAGAATACGGACACCGCCGTTGTCCCCCCAAACCGGACGCAACTTCTTGCCGGAAAGACACGGATCACCACAATCGGCTTGAGCGCCGCCCCTTATTCCGCCAATTACTACGAAGAGGAAATCCCGCTCAACGGCGAACAAACCGCCTATGAGCTGAAGGAAATAAGATTCTTTTCGGCCGACGGATCGAGGGATTTCATCGACATTTCTTTTTCGACAGGCAACGGCCGCGGAATGAGGGATCTGGGTTTTTTTTCCCCGCGGGAGCAGAAAGGGCGCTTCAAATTCCGCGTCAACGGGAGGGACGGCTTTGCCTTCGGCGATTTCACCGTTTCGCCGACGTACAGAATCGGCGGCGATGACGGCAATCCGGTTTATTACACCTCGGTTGTCCTCGACCCCAAACATTCAAAAGACATGGCAAACAAACGGATCGTCCTCCACGTTGTCCAGACGCGGGAGGGGGTCTATTCCGAAACACAGGTCGTGCCCCTAAAAGTTGTCACCCCTCCGCCGTTTGAGATTGAAGATTGAATTGAACTCAAAACAAAAAAAGGATAAATTCCCATCAAGCGGAGGGATAACTATGGAAAAAAAAGAAGAGGAAATCGGGGTCATCAAGCACTACTACAACCACATCAATGTCGCCGGGGTCGTGATCGCCAAAGGGGCCTTAAAGGTGGGTGACAAGATTCATGTGAAAGGACACACCACCGACTTTGAAGAGACCATCTCGGCCATCGAGCTGGATCACAAGTCGGTGACGGAGGCCAAAGCAGGCGACGACGTCGGCATTAAAGTGGTCGGCAAGTGCCGGGAGCACGACAAGGTCTACAAGATCCTGTAACAATTCAGTCTCGGATGGATGTCTTGAGGTTCCATCGGCTGTTTGAGTGCTCCCTAAAAACATCGCCAACCAGAACAAACCAAGCCCCGATCAACAAGCAGAGTGGCGATCAAAAAGACCGCGAGTTCCGATGGAACTGAAAGCAAACACCGAGACTGAATTGTTGTGCTTGCTGTGTAACAAAGAGTGACACCTCGTCGGCACCTATGGTAACATAACGTTACCATGCCCGTACTGCCGGAAATTGTCACGCGGGATTATACCGACCGCAAGGAGCTTGCAAAAACGCAGTTTGCCCTTCTCTTCCGGGGTACCCATCGTACAGACGGCAAGGAACATCTTCTAAAAATACCTCTGACCCCCGAGGCGGGGGAAAATCTGAAAAAGGCCTGCGAGTTTTTAAAAGGGCATCCCCACCCTTCTTTCCCCGCCGTTTTCGGGTGGCACGACGCGACCCAGAACCAGTACGGGGTTTTCATTCGTGAGTTTGTCGGCGGCGAGTCGCTGGCCGGTTACGGGGGGAGGCTCGCCGAAGACCAGATCCGGTCGATCGCCGTCCAAATCGCCCGCGGGCTGGCCCATATCCACTTCCGGGGCATGATCTTCGGCGATGTCAGCACCAACAATTTTATTTTCGACCGGGGAAAGGTCGCCTTCATCGACTTTGAATTTTTGGGAAGGCGCCACGAGGGAGGCACGCCGATTCGGGGCACGCCGTCGTTCATGGCCCCGGAACTTTTTTACGGAAATCCCCCCACGATTCAAAGCGACCTCTATGCGCTTGGGGTCGTCCTTTATTTTCTCATGACGGGAGAGGTCCCGGTGAAGGGGGATGACTACCCGCAGTTGATTCAGGCGCATCTGTTCGGCGAAATCCCCAATCCGGCCGCCCATCGTGCAGGCACGGCGCCGGGGGGAGCGTCCCAGGGGCTTACGGAGGAATTCGGCCTTCTGGTTTTAAGGCTTTTGAACCGGGAGCCGGCCGAGCGGTTTTTGGAGGCCAACGAGTTCATCCGCGAACTCAACCGGATCTGCAAGACCCCCTTCGAGACGGAACCGGAACCCGAAACTCTTGCCGGTCAGGAAAAAATTCGCGTCCTCAAGGGCTATTCCCTCCTAAACGACACCCTGCAACAGCTGGAAAAGAAAAAAAACAGGACCCCCGCCGAGCTGGCCACCCTTCTGAAGATTTATATGAAAAGGGCCGACACGGACAAAATCCGCCCCCTTTTGGGGGAACTCTCCGGCAACGACCGCCTCTACTTTGAAGTCCAGCTCTCCAATCTCGAGGGGCGCTATCAGGAAACCGCCGAGCTTCTCAAAGGGAGGAAAAATTCCATCGACGAAAGGTTCATCCCCCCGTGGGCCACCGCCCTCTATCATCTGGGGGAAAGGGAGGCGGGCGAAAAACTTCTGGAAAAATCCATCGTCCAGGCCCGTGAACGGAAGGATGAGGAAAAGCTGGCCAATTATCAGATCTATCTCGGAAACTTTCTCCTCTTCAACCGGCAGATCGGCCCGGCGGTGTCGCACTACGAAAAGGCCGTTAATGTAGCCGGGAACGGGGGCTTTGTCCATCTGGAGGCGATGGCGCTCATGAATCTGGCCAATGCCGAACTGGCCCGCCATCAGTGGGGAGAGGCGATCGAGGCCTACCAAAAGGCGCGAAGGATCAACGAACTGGCGGGAAACCGGCTGGAGGCGATCCGGACCGCCCTTAACCTCTCCGGCATTCTCCGCTTCATGGGGCATCTGGAAAAATCGCGCGAGCTGTTGGACCAATCGCGCGCCTACCTGTCCGAGTTCGGCAATCCGCAGTTAAATCTCTATACCTGCCTTCTCTCGGCCGACCTCGAAAAGAAGAAAAAAAATTTCAACGAGGCCAAAAAACATCTGGATTCAGCCCAAGAGATTTTGAAGGGGCACTACACCGAGGCGGAAACGGGCGACCTTCTGGTCTCGCGGGTGGAGATCGCGCTGGAAGAGGGGAAGGCGTCGGAGGCCAAAACAGGGCTGGACGCGCTGGAGAAGTTTGCCGGGGCCCAGAAAGACCCCCTGCTCGAGGGACGGTTGAAGACGCTTCGAATGGCCGCCCTTCTCTTCGGGAAGGAGGAGGAATTCAAGCCTTCAAGGCTCATCAGTCCGTTGAAAGAGATGGTGAGCCAGGGGGACATCGAATTTTCGCTGGACAATCTCTCCCGCGCCATAAGGCTTTTTTTCGCTGGACAATCTCTCCCGCGCCATAAGGCTTTGCGAAAAAAGGAAATGGCAGACCGAGTATGAGGCGCTGATGGAATACCAGGACGAGCTCTTGCGGTTCTGCGACAAAAAGCTCCCCCCCGACTACCGCGAACGCTTTTTCTTTTTCTACCGCCACCACCCGCGGGAGACGGCGATCCAGCCGACAGCTACTTTTCTGCTCAAAAGAATTCTCGACACCACCCGCGATCTCATGGCCGAACTCGACCTCAACATTCTTGTCCGGAAAATCCTCCACCTGATGCTGGAGGTGACGCGGACCGACCGGGGTTTTGTCATTCTGTTGGCCGACACGGAACCGGTGATCTCCTACACGCACAAGATGGACACCCGTTCGATCAAAAACGAGGAGGAGTCCGACGCCATCAGTTGGACGCTGACCAAACAGGCATTGGCCGATCGCAAACCGCTGATGACCATCGATGCCCTCGGGGACGAGCGTTTTGCCGAAACGCGGAGCGTCCAGCGCCTTCAGCTTCAGTCGATTGTCATCCTCCCCTTTCTGTTCCGCGGGGAGGTCATGGGGGCGGTCTATCTCGACAGCCGGCTCAAATCGGAGCAGTTGAAAAAGGACGACCTCCCCTACCTCGAGGCGCTGGCCGACCAGATCGGCATCGCCCTTCACAACGCGCGGGAATTCGGCAAGGCGGAGGCGCAACTCAACCAGGCCAAAAAGACGCTGGACCGACAGGAGCGGGAACTCCACTTTCGCTATTCTTACAAAAACTTTCTGGGGCGGTCGGAAAAGATTCTGGCCGTTTTCGAACTCCTCGACCGGGTGATCGACACGCCGGTGCCCATTTTGCTTCGCGGCGAATCGGGGACGGGAAAGGAGATGATCGCCAAGATCATCCACTACAACAGCCGGCGGCAGGGGAGGCAGATGGTCAGCATCAACTGCGGCGCCATTCCGGCTACCCTCCTGGAATCGGAGCTTTTCGGCCATGTGAAGGGCTCCTTCACCGGCGCGTTTGAAAACAAAACCGGCCTTTTCGAGCAGGCTGACGGCGGCACCCTCTTTTTGGATGAGATCGGCGACATGCCCTTCGACATGCAGGTCAAACTCTTAAGGGCCCTGCAGGACATGACCATCCGCCCCGTGGGGGCGACCCACGACAAAAAGGTCGACGTGCGGGTCATCTGCGCCACCCACCGCCCCATTGAGGAGATGATCCGGGAAAAAAAATTCCGTGAGGATCTTTTCTACCGGATCAACACCGCCGAGATTGTCATCCCCCCGCTTCGCGAAAGAAGGGAGGACATCCCCCTTCTCATCAGCCACTTTCTCGAGGAATGGGCCAAACAACCCGGCGGGCGGAAAAAGCAGATTGATGCAGACGCGCTGGCCTGTCTCACCGAGCAGACCTGGCCGGGAAATGTCCGCCAGCTGGAAAACACCCTCTATAACCTCTGTGTCTTTTCCGAGGCGGAACGGATCACCCTAAAAGAGGTGGAAGCGAGAAAGGACCTTTTTGACGGGAGCGGATCCCCCGCGGTTCTGCCTCCATCACAGTTCCCGGCGGACACGACCCCCGATGACCTGGCGAAGGCCATCGACGAACGAAAAATAACCCTCCCCGAGGCCAAGCAGGCCTTTGAAAAAAAGCAGATTCTGCGGGTGCTGAAGCTTCACGAAGGGCGCGTGGGAAAGGCGGCGGAACATCTCCAGATGCCCCGCCCGCAGGTCTCCCGCCTCATCAAACGCTACCAGATAGAAAAATAGCGCTTGTCAAAATTCTGTTAAGCCTTTGTCAAAATCCTATCAACCAATGTTACCCATTTTTATATTTTATGGGTAATTTTTACCTCTATTAAATAACTACTGGATGGGTTACTATCCATAACAAGCTGAAATTTAAACGGATTATTATTACAAAAAGTGGAACGAATCTTGCATAATAACTATATTAGAAGTATAGTAATAATGCCTGTAGTCCGCCTTTAGGGGGAAGGGGGGTTCATGCTTCTTGGGGCGAAAAGAGGGTTGTTGTCGACAGTTGCCCTTATCGGTTTGGGGGTCCTCTTGAATCATTGCGGGACCGACCAGACGGTGGGACCGTTGAGCACAAACCCGGCCACAAGACCGACACCGGGATTCGGTTTGATCACCGGCGAGGTCGATCTGAATTCCGACGATTCTTCCGCATTCTCTTCGCTCCAGCTCCCTGCTTCATCCGGCGGCAGTTCAATCCCCGCCCTTCACGTAAATTTAAGCGCCGATGGAGATGAGTCGGCCGATGGGGACGGCGATGTTCTTGTCGTCCTGACCAATTCGATGGGGGATTCCTTCTCAACGGTCACCAACGACGACGGCTCGTTCGCCGTGAAGGCGAGAAAAGAGACCGCCTCGCGCGTGGAGCTTTTCGCGGGAGGGGAATATCTGGCAACGATGGTGTTCGGCTTGGATACAAAGAACTCGCGGACGACCGATACCCTCCTTCTCGACAACGCCACGGAAGAGATGGATCTGGGGGTGGTGGCTCAACGCGACCAGTGGGCGGTTCCCGAAGTGAACCCGCTCGAACTTACGGATGACGACAACGACGGATACAACGATCTGGAAGATTTGGACGACGACAACGACGGCATCCTCGACGTGAATGAAACCGATGAAGATGGCGACGGTTTTGTAGACTTCTTTTCCGAATACTATGACGAAACAGGCACGCTGGTCCGCTCCTTCACCATGGAAGGAAAAACGCTCAATCGGGACGTGGACCTTTCCGATCTGGATGAAATCACGATCATCGACTCCACCATCAACGGCCGTGTGACCATCAGCGGCTCCGCCTATGTTTTTATCGACCCGACAACGATATCGGACCTCTCCATTGCCGACTGCGCGAAGGTGGTTCTTGAAGAACTCACCGTGGATGCCAACCTCGCCCTGGATACCATCGAAGACCTCACAATGACCTCCTCGCATGTGAAGGGGAACACCTCGATGAAAAACATCAAATCGGGCGCCGTGGAGGACAGCGAATTTGAGGGAGAATTCACGGCGGACGAGTCATCGGCCATCGCCGAGAAGGGAAACAAGAAAGGCAAACCCAAGGGGGAGACGACAGACGGAGCTACCGCCGAAGTTGAACATTCAACGTCGATTGAAGGGAGCATGACAATCGAGTACAAGGACGAAGGGGGAATCATCCTGGATAAGACCGGCAGTACGACCACCGAGACGACATCCACCGTGGAGAACAACGGCAACGGCGGCGGCCACACAACCGACCATTCCACCACCGTGACTCATTCGGTGTATGTCGACAGCGGCAACGGGGCGGTGGTGGACAATACAACGACGACGACCAACAGCAGTACCGACACCTCTACAACGGATACTTCTACGACGGATACCTCGCCCGGAAACAGCGGCGGCGGCGGTCCGCCGGCAACTCCGCCCGGCGGCGGAAAAAAGAAATAACCTCAAACAAAAAGGGTCCCTTTGACGAAGCAATTTTCGTTCCCGCCAGCTACATCTCCGGCGAGACAGGCCGACTCTTAAGCGGCTTACGAAAATTGCGAAGACAAAGGGACCCTTTTTGTTTGAGAAATGGTTATTCCTTCGGCGCCTGTTTCATCGAAAGCCGGATCTTGCCGCGGTCATCGATCCCGATGCATTTCACCGTCACGCGGTCCCCCTCGCGGACCACGTCTTCCACACGGCGGACCCGCTCCTGCGAAAGCTCCGAGATGTGGACAAGGCCGTCGGTCTTGGGGAGAATTTCCACGAAGGCCCCGAAGTCCATGATCTTTCTCACCGTCCCCTCGTAGATCTGCCCAATCTCCGCCTCGGCCGTCAACTCCTTCACCATCTTCATCGCCTGCTGGATCGCCGCGTCATCCGAGGAGAAGATTTTCACCGTCCCGTCGTCTTCGATGTCGATTTTGCATCCCGTGGCCTCGATGATGCCGCGGATATTTTTTCCGCCGCTACCGATGACATCCCTGATCCTGTCCTTGGCGACAACCATCGAGACGATTTTCGGCGCATGCTTGGACAGCGAGGTGCGCGGCTCGGCAATCGCCTCGCTCATTTTTCCCAAAATATGCAGACGCCCCTCGCGCGCCTGCGCAAGCGCCTTTGTCATCAGCTCCACCGTCAGTCCGGAAATTTTGATGTCCATCTGAAAAGCGGTCACCCCTTTTTCGGTCCCCGCCACCTTGAAATCCATGTCCCCCAGGTGATCTTCGTCCCCCAGAATATCGGAGAGGACCGCCACGCGGTCGTCTTCTTTGATCAGCCCCATCGCAATCCCCGCCACCGGGGCCTTGATCGGAACGCCCGCGTCCATCAGCGAAAGCGAGGCCCCACAGACGGTGGCCATGGAAGAAGAACCGTTCGATTCGAGAATTTCGGAGACAACCCGGATGGTGTAGGGAAATTTTTCGTGCGGGGGGAGCATGCGGACAATCGAACGTTCGGCCAGCGCCCCGTGGCCGATCTCGCGGCGCCCCGGCGAACGGAGCGGCTTCACCTCCCCCACCGAAAAGGGGGGGAAATTGTAGTGAAGCATGAAGGTCTTGCTGGCATCGCCCATGATCGAATCGATGATCTGCTCGTCCTCGGAGCTTCCCAGCGTGGCCACGACCATTGCCTGCGTCTCGCCGCGGGTGAAGAGGCCGGAACCATGCGTCCGCGGCAGAACCGCCACCTCCGCCGTGATGGGGCGAATCTCTTTCAAGCCTCTTCCGTCGATCCGTTTGGATTCCGACAAAATCATCCCGCGCATGATCCGGCTTTTGAGTTCCTCGTATTCATTGTCCAACAGAGTTTTCTTCGTCTCCCCATCCGGATCGTCCTCCTTGATCAACGAGGCCTCCAGTTCATCCTTGATGCCGGCCAAGGCGTCGTAGCGTTTCTGTTTTGCCTTGATGGTGATCGCCTCGCGCACCTTTTTTTCCACCCCTTTAAGGGCTTTCAAGATCGTTTCGTCTTTGACCGGCTCTGCAACCTCCCGCTTCGGTTTTCCCACCTTTGACATCAACTCTTTTTGAATCCGGATCACCGCCTGCAGGGACTCATGCGCAAACTGGATGGCGTCGACCAGGTCTTTTTCAGGCACCTCGTCCCCTCCCCCTTCCACCATCACCACGGCGGACTCGGTGGCGGCGATGATGAGATCGATGTCGCTTTTTTCCATGTCGGGGGCGGCCGGATTGATGACAAATTTTCCATCAACCCTGCCGACGCGGCATCCCGCCACCGGCGTTACAAAGGGGACATCCGAAATGCAGAGGGCCGTCGAGGCGCCGATGATCGCCAGCGTATCGGGGTCGTTGACCGGGTCCACCGAGAGGACCGTGGCGATCACCTGCGTTTCGTAACGATACCCTTCGGGAAAAAGGGGGCGGATCGGCCGGTCGATAAAACGGGAAATCAGTGTGGCGAATTCCGACGGTCTCCCCTCCCTCTTGAAAAATCCGCCGGGAATTTTGCCCGCGGCAAAGGTTTTTTCGATGAAATCGACCGTCAGAGGGAGAAAATCGACCTTCTTCGGTTCGGCCGATCCGGTCGCGGTGACAAGGACAATCGTGTCGCCGGCCTGCACCGTGACGGAACCCCCCGCCTGCCGCGCCAGTTTTCCTGTTTCAATTGAAATCTCCCGCCCGCCCAGTTGCGTGGATACACGTGTTGACATAAATGGATCAGGCCTGAAAATTGAAAGAGGAAAACTCAAGGGAGAAAAGCCGGGCGCTTTTTCGGACTGATAATCTAGGCTGTTCAGTACGGGCGTACGGCTGTACGCCCCTACGGGACCGACTAAATTATCAGTTCACGCCCGTTTCAATCATGCCCTGAATCTTCGCTACTTCCGGATTCCAAGCTCCTCAATCAGTTTTGAATAACGATCCTTCCGGCTTTTCTGCAAATACCGCAAAAGCCTCCGCCTCTGCCCCACCATTTTAAGGAGGCCCCGACGGCTAGCGTGGTCTTTCTTGTGCGCCTCGAAGTGTTTTGTCAGATCGCCGATTTTCCGGGTGAGCAGGGCGATTTGAATTTCGGGCGAACCGGTGTCTTTTTCGTCCCGCCGGTAATGCGCGATCACTTCCTGTTTTCGGGGTCCGTATAAAGGCATGGCCGACGCTTTTAACACACCGTTTTCTTTATTGTAAAGGAGGTTTTTCTTTTGTCTTCCGGCCTTCGACCTGTTCGATTATCGACCGGACAAAAGAGGCCTTCTCCGGGAATTTGGCGGAATAGACATCGAGGCCTTCGAGGGCCCTGTCGTACTCCCCCAAAACGGCATGGCACTGCGCGCGATAGATAAGGACATCGCCGATGTAGGTGTAGTCGGGATAAAAACGGTAGATCGTCTCAAAATCCTTGAGGGCCATATCGACCCTCCCCATCGCCTTCAGGCGCCTTCCGCGCATCATCAGGCTGTCGGCGTCGGCCTCCACAAGCATCTTTCGCCTCTCCATCAGAATCTTCTCGATGCCTGCAAGAGAAGCCCCATCGTCAAGAATTTCCATGTTGAAGCCGGGAGAAACCGCCTGCATCCTGCCCGAAGGATCCCTATATTTCAGATCGAAGGCGGGGTTTTCGATTTCAAAAGGATTTTCCAGCACCCGCTCCCGAAGGGCCGCCTCGTTGACGACAAACAAATCATGATCGGGAAGGGAGGAATAGGAAGGAGACTGCAAAGGGGCCCTTGAATTAAAAAGGAGGGTTACCGCCAAAATCATCGACGCCGCAACCATCAAGGGGACCGGACGGAGAACAAAAAAAGCATCCAAAAACCGCCCAACGAGTGACGAGTGACGAGTAACAAGTAACGGGTAACGGGCCTTGCCGGCAGGGCCGGTGCCGGGGGTATACCGGGCCAAAGCCATGACATTGCTCACAAGACGAGAAGCCGGCTCACAATCGGGGAGTTTGCTGAAAACTGACCTTATTTCAATGAGTTGATTTATCTCCTCTCGGCAGGCCCGGCATGAGGTCAAATGGGCCTCTACCTTTTCGCGGACAGCGGAAGAGGCCTCTTCGTAGATGATATCGAGCAGATTGTCTTGAATCTTCGGGCAGTCCATTGTCACCCCTTATTCAACGCATGAATTTCCTTAATGATCTGTTATCCCCAATTTTTTAAACTCATTTTGAAGGGCCGAAAGGGCATACCGCATCCGGCTTTTTACCGTATTGACCGAAACCTCCACGATTTGAGCGATCTCCTCGAAAGGAAGCCCCTGCCTTTCGCGCAGGAGGAACACCTCCCGCTGATCGGGGTTGATCCGGGCCAGGGCCTCTTCCAGTTTTTGTTCCAGATTGGAGGCAGAGACTATTTCGTCGGGATTCGGCTCTGCGGAGACGACCCGTTCACTCAAGGGGAGAGCCTTCTCTTCAGAGGGCGCGTCGTCCAGCGAAACGGTTTTTCTGAAACGCCCCTTTCGGGACAGATCGATGCAGTAGTTTCTCGCGATGGTATAAAGCCAGGTGGAAAACCGCGCCGTGGGGGCATAGGAGGAGGCCCCGCGGATCACCCTCTCAAAAACCTCCTGAAAGGCCTCCTCCGTGTTCTGATTGTGCCCCAAAAACCGGTAAAGAAAATTATAAATTCCCTTTTGATGGCGGGTGAGCAAAACCTCAAAGGCATGCAGGTCCCCTTTCTGGTAGGAGGCCATCAATGCCTCGTCAGAAGCCGCTTCGTCATTGCCAAGAACTCGCAGTTTGGTAGACACTCATGAACCCATCATCTCAAAGGCGACATCCACATTCCCCCCAAAATCCATATGCCGCCTCTTGGCGTCGCGGACGCAGTCGTCCGGTTCGCACAGGGTGACCGCCCCGATTTCTGAAAAATCGTGCAGTTTCGAGACGAGCAGTCTCACGCCGTTCCGCCACTCGAACCGGTCGGCGATGAAATCGGAATAGGAGACCAGGAAGTCGCCGATCTTTTTCTGCGCCATTTTTTCCAGAAGCAGTTGCGTGGTCGCCCCGACATGCGACTCGTTGAAAACCCCGCGCGGCCCCAGCCCCATCACCAGAATGGTCTGCGCCCGTATGCGCCTTTCGGCCGGCATGAGGAGGCACTCGCCGAAATTTCCCTGAAACCGGTTGGTCTTTAAAACCTGCGAGAGCCGGCCGTTCAGCCGCCAGTCGACCAGCGACGAAACCCCCTTTAGCGGACGGAAATCGGAATAGACCGTCATCGCGGCGCACCGCGTTTCGATTTTGTCGAACGGTTTGGAGGTGAATTTGATGTGGAGTGTCATTTTTCCTTCGCAATCTTATCCAATATCCCGTTGATAAACGCCGAACTCTCTTCCGTGCCGTATTTTTTGGCGATCTCCACCGCCTCGTTGATCGTGACGCTGGCGGGGATGGCGTCACAGTAACGGAGCTCAAACGTCGCCTGCCGGAGCAGATTCCGGTCGACCGAGGCCATCCGCGAAAGCTTCCAGTTGGTGGAATGGGCCTCAACGAGCCCGTCGATTTCCTTTTGATTGCGGACAGCGCCGAAGACCAGTTCCTCCGTAAACACCCGCACCTCTTCGGAGGCGGCATTCTCCTTCCAGAATTGGTTCAACACCTCGTTCGGTTTTCCCCCCGCAAACTCGATCTGGAAGAGAATCTGAAGACAATGTTCCCGTGCTTTGCGCCTGGTTCCCACTTCAACTACAGTGAATGGTGAATGGTGAATGGTGAATGGTTTTTTACCATCCACTATCCACTATCCACTATCCACGCTTTATCGATTCTAAAAGATCCACCATCTCCAACACCGTCACCGCCGCCTCGCGCCCCTTGTTGTATTCGTCGGCTCTCGACCGGGCCATCGCCTGATCGATCGTATTGGCTGTCAGGACACCAAACGCCATCGGGATACCGGCAGAAAGCGCAACGCGCGCCGTTCCATCGGTCACAGCGCGGCATATATACTCAAAATGGGGCGTCTCGCCACGGATGACCGCCCCCAGACAGATAATGCCGCGATATTTTTTGGCGGCAGAGCGCTTTTTTGGCGCCACGCGGCAAGCCGCCACGCGGCGAGCCGCCAGCGGAATTTCAAACGCCCCAGGTACGCGAAAAACATCATAGTCCGCCTCGCCAAACCCCGCCTCCTTCAGCGCCTCCCTCGCCCCTTTCAGCAACCCCTCGCAAATGTCAGGGTTGAAACGGCTGGCGATGATTGCCACGCGGGGCTTCTTGCCTTTTTTGACGCCAACCCGGATTCGCGATGCTTGCCTCAATAATCATGCTTGGTGAATGGTGAATGGTGAATGGTGAATGGTTTTTACCATCCACTATCCACCATCCACTATCCACCATCCACTATCCACCATTAAACCTTCTTCAACAAATGCCCCATCTTCTCCCGCTTCGTCCTCAAATAAAGCATGTTGTGGTCCGACGGCGCCATTTCAATGGGCACCCGTTCGACAATTTCGAGGCCGTATCCCTCGAGGCCGATGATCTTTTTTGGATTGTTGGTCATCAGGCGGATTTTTTTCAGGCCCACCGACGACAGAATCTGCGCCCCGATGCCGTACTCACGCAGATCGGCCTTGAAGCCCAACTGCTCGTTGGCCTCCACCGTATCGAGCCCCTTTTCCTGAAGGGCATAGGCCTTGAGCTTGTTGATGAATCCGATCCCCCTCCCCTCCTGACGGATGTAAAGCAAAACCCCTTTCCCCGCCTCCGAAATCATCCGCAGGGCCGCATGCAGTTGGGGGCCGCAGTCGCACCGAAGCGAGCCGAACACATCGCCCGAGAGACATTCCGAATGGACACGCACCAGCGTCGGCTCCTCGGGATTGATTTCTCCCCGGCTCAAGGCCACATGATGACGGTCGTCCACGTCGCTGGAAAAAACGCGGACGCGGAAGGTTCCGAAGTCGGTGGGGACATTCGCCTCGGCCTCCAGATGAACCAGCGTCTCATATCGTTTACGGAATTTGATGATGTCGGCGATGGAGACGATGATGAGATCGTGCTCCGCGGCGAAATTTTCGAGGTCGGGGAGGCGCGCCATCGTTCCATCTTCCTTGAGAATCTCGCAGATGACCGCAGACGGCTTCAACCCCGCGAGACGGGTCAGATCCACCGAACCCTCGGTCTGGCCGCTTCGGACCAGCACCCCGCCGTTTCGCGCCCTTAATGGGAAAACGTGCCCGGGGCGGACCAGATCGGCCGGTTTGCAGTCGTCCCTGACCGCCGTAAGAATCGTATGGGCGCGGTCGTGCGCCGAGATGCCGGTGGTCACTCCCTCGCGCGCCTCGATGGAGACGGTAAAGCCGGTCTGAAACCGGCTTTCGTTGTCGGTGACCATCATCGGAAGGCCGATCGCCTTCACCTTATCTTCGGTCAGCGCCAGACAGACAAGCCCCCGCCCATTTTTGGACATGAAGTTGATGGCTTCCGGCGTGACCTTTTCGGCGGAAATAACCAGATCTCCCTCGTTTTCGCGGTCTTCGTCATCCACGAGGATAACCATCCGGCCTGCGGACAGATCCTGCAGGGCCCGCTCGACGCGGAAGTAGGATTCGTTTAAGATTTTAACAGGTCCCATACGTCCTCTAAGTCCTATAGGACTTATTCCCCAAAATCAAGCGCCCCACATATTTCCCCAGCATATCCATTTCCAAGTTTACCAAATCCCCTCTTTTGAGACAGCCCATATTCGTGACCTTTTTTGTGTGCGGAATAATGGTTACCCTAAACCGGTTTCGCCCCGCAAGAGATGCGGCCAGCCGCGTGGCGGTCAGGCTGATGCCGTCCACCGCCACCGACCCTTTTTCGATCAGGAAGGGGGCCAGTTTTTTTGGATGGGAAATAGTGACCGCCAGCGAACCGGGATTTTTTTTGATCCGCTCGACGCGCCCCACCCCGTCCACATGGCCGAGAACGAAATGCCCCCCCAGCCGGTCCGAGGATTTTAACGCCCGTTCGAGGTTGACGACGGTTCCGTGGCGGTACGATCTGATTTTGGTCTTTCGGACGGTCTCGTCCGAGACATCGAAAACCAGCGATTTTCGCCGATGGCCGACCACGGTGAGACAACAGCCGTCCACGGCGACGCTTTCTCCCGTTCTAAGTCCATGAGGCAAAATGCCGCCGGTGATGGTGAGTTTTCCCCCTTTTTTCCCGCCGTGGAAGGAAACCACCTTGCCGGTGCCTTGAACGATGCCTGTAAACATAAGAAGTAATGATTACAGGGTGTACCGCGGTCGGGCCGCCAAAGTCAATGGAGGCGGCCCGGCAAATTTATATTGACGTGTCTATACACATTTATATACACTTGATACATGGATACGGTCAACGCCCTTCAAATCCGCCAGTCGTTCGGGAAGATTTTAAGGCGGCTGAAGAAGAAGGACGAACCCCTTTTGATTGAAAAAGGAAGGGCGCCGGTTGCCGTACTGCTTTCCCTGAAAGCGTTCAAGGAACGTTTTATCGACTACCGGGAAAAAGAAAAAAGGGACGAAATTCTCAAGCTGGCCCGGTTGTCGGCCACCCGCTCTCCTGTCGACTCCCTGAAAGTCCTGCGCGAGATCCGTTATGGTTCCAATCATTGACGCCTCGGTGGCCATCAAATGGTTTGTCGAGGAAAAAGGGCGCGAATCGGCGCTGGAAATCCTTCAAAACATCCTCGAATCCCCCCAAACTCACGCCGTCCCCGAGCTTTTTTATTTTGAACTGGCCAATGCCTTCAACCGGCTTGTTCCCGTCCCCAATGAAGGCCAGTTGAAACTGATGGACCAGGTGCTTGTCCTGGCCCTCCGGCGTTTTTCGATGACCGGGGAACTTTTTGATCTGACGCGAAAGTATCAACGGATGGGGCTGTCCGGTTACGACGCCTCCTATGTCGCTCTGGCCAAAATGCTCAAGGGGATCTGGCTGACGTTCGACGAAACGGCGCATCGAAAAATCGCGCCGCTTAAAATAAGCCGGCTGTTGGCCTGAAAATCGACCCTTCCGCTATTACCGGACCATCATTGATGACCGGGCCGATGGGGCGGCTGAAACCTGTGCAATGTCATGATCCCTCTGCCCTGTCACCCTTCGGTCGGCGCTCGGCGGGAACCCTTAACCGGTTTGGAGTTTTTCTTCAACCAGTCAGCCAATTCTTGCCGGGAGCACCTCTTGTTGGCCACTTTCACCATGATTTGATGGATGGCCCCCCTGGGAACCGAAACCTGATAGCCATTGATATCCAGGAATACCAGCATGCTTAAGGCGGCAGTCCTCTTGTTGCCGTCGATAAAGGGCTGATTTTCAGAGATGGAATAGCCAAGGGCCGAGGCCTTATCCCGGATTTCGGGATAAAGCTCAACACCGCCAAAACCTTGCCGGGGCTGATAAGCGGCCGATTCCAGCAATCCCACATCACGGATGCCGCGAGATCCCCCGAACTCGTTGATGGAAATTTCGTGCAAAGCCAGAATCTCTTCGGCTGTGAGATAGGTGACCGGTATCATGGGGATTTATTAACGGGCCAGTTTCCGGAAATCGAGGCGGTATTTTTTGACGTATTTGGCCGCGGCCTTCATGATTTTGTCTTCGCGCCCTTCCGCCGGTTCGATCTGGATAAAACCTCCGCCGCTTACCAGGCGGACTTTATTTTTGCCTTTCAGTCCCATTTCTTTAAGCATACCGGAGGGAATAATGATTCCGTAACTGTTGCCGATTTTGCTGACCGGTTTAACGGTTTCCATGTTATACCAATGTTAGTACATAAAATTGAGGATTGTCAAGGGACCTACACCGCCGGCACGGCTACCGGCGGCATTGCTACAAGGGGAACAGCGGGGGCTAATGGAACCGCCACGGAAGCGACAGTTGCGGCGGCGCCCGCGACACCGGCGACACCGGCGATGCCCGGACTAACCGGGGAAAGGGCCGGGGCGGAAACGCCCAAACCGGCAACCGTGTTCAGTGGCGCCGCCTCCGAGGCAAGCCAGTTGAAATAGGCCCCTACTTTACCCATCTCGGTCCAGGCGGCCATGTAGCGACGCACCTCCCCATTCCCCTCCTGTTTAGGCCTTGCTCCTTCAACACCAAGGCGTGCGTGTAATTCATCGGCAGTGCCGGGGAAGGCCTCTCCCGGGAAAGGAGAACCATAGGACAGAACCGCCGTCCCCCCCAGAGGAACCCCCGGAAGAAGGCCGTAGGGTTCGATGACATTTTTCGCCCATAAACCACCCGATAAGCCGATATCGGGATGAACCGATTGGGGATGTGCCTGCCAGACATGAACAAGGACGGTGCCTACCCTGCGGGCCATCAAAGCCGCTTCGGCCCGATTACCCCCCACGATGGAAGGCCGGGGAGCAAAAAGGGCTATCGGTTCGTCCGAAAGAGGAAGCATTTCGGCCAAGACCCTCATGGTTCCGGAGCCGAAAACAAACGGCGACACACCGCGATCGTGGGCATTGGCCAGCGCCCTTTGCAATCCTTCACTCCCATCGCGATCCCTTTCGAATCCCACCCCATCCCCATACACAAAGGCCGTACCGAGGGTAGGAAACTGCTCAAAATTTTTCTTCTCGTAGGCCTGTGCCGATTGCCCCAACCCAACTCCATATTTTAAAGCAACCAGTTGAAGATCGTTATATCCGACATGATTGGCATCGTACACCACGGTTCGGGGGACAAAACCGTAATCCCTTGCCTGGGCTTCGGTGAGAAGATGAAAGCCCCCTTCGGCCAGGGCGGCCCCCGATGACTGCCCCACCAATCCTGCCAAAACGGCTCCGCCCATGATTACCACATCATCTTGGCTCCGCGCGAGGGCATCCAATCCAAATTCCCCGATAACCTGGGCAACCCGCCGCGGATCGCGTCCCCCCAGAACGGTCTCCATCCAGGCCTGAAGGCTCTTGTCGAAGGTAATCGCCTCAAAGAAAGGCTTAATCCCCTCCTGTTCTCCGGAAGCCACGTTATTCAAATAGGGCGCCTGATTCACAAACATGGCCGAAAATGGTTCCAGCCTCCCGGCATGAGGATGTTCAATCTCTTTATAGATGTCGGCAACAACCCATTGCAAGGCAAGCCACGCCTCCCTCAAAACCTTCGTTTCCTTTGTTTTTCGCTGGGGCTCCTTCCCCTCCGGAGCCAAGTTGGCTATGGCCTCGGCGTTCGCAAAATACTCGTCCATGGCCAAACGATAGGCCCCCATGGCCTGCGCAAACCTTTTCTCATGCTCCCGGCTCACTCCTCCATACTCTCGTGCCTGTTGCATCAAATCGGCATAACGAGCCGTCTGTAAAACAGCATCGAGGCGGTGTAATTCCAAGGTAAAACGAAAAAGCACTTTCTCGGTTTCAAAAACTTGCGGGGCAAAGCGGTCAAAGTCGACTCGGGAAGCGGCTACCCATTGGTCGTAAGCTTCTTCATAACCATCCCGGGCCCCCCTCAAATTTGAATCGCCTTTCAATAATTTTTCAAAGGTAAGATTCTCCTGTTCGGGAAGCGGTTGGAATTCATCACCGATTAACTCGTTCAACACCTCATTGAGGTCCGAGTCAGCCCCATATTTTTTGACAAGATACCCCAAATGGTGACGCCGGGCCTGAAGTTGCCGTTGCTTTTCCTTGGCATATTGCACCGGCATATGACGCTTCAGCCACTTGTTGGTTTCTTGATGGGCTTTGATCTGCCCTTGAATCTCTTCCAGCAACCGGTCAAGCGCGACACCGCGGGCAAGCGCCTCACACACAAGAACCACCCGTTCAGCGCGGTTTCGAAGGGCGATATTCCAGGGGGCATAAAACAGATATCTCGGCAGTGATTTAAAACCGGCCCGGCGGGGATCGGTTTTAAGATTGTCGGCAATCTTATCCTTGATCCTCAAAGAAGCAATCTTTCCCAACAGCCCATAAAAATGGGCGCGAGCCCGCAGATAAGCCTCTCCCCTTTCGCCGGGAACGTGAAGGGCGTCATAGTCACTTTGTGCCTGCATCAGATAAAACGTCTCGATGCGCTGTGTTGCGGGCAGAAAGTCAAGGAGAGGGCTTGCCACGATGGCCCGGTGAAGGCGATCGCTCGCCTGACTGACCGGCTCCGCTGAAGGCAGTTCTCTTCCAAAAAAATTGTCGACAAATGCCCGGAAATGCTCCCGGTAGCCCGATTGGAGGGATCGTGCCTCCTTAAAAAACCTGTCCCATTTCCTTTTAAAATCGTCCGACTGCAACTGCAATTGATCTTCGATAAGCGCCCGTGTCCTTTCGTATTCAGGGGCATAAACGGAATCGTAGGCGTGGGCGAGACGTTCGAAACCGGGAGGTTCCCCGGGCGCCTCCCGTTGCCCGATTTGCGGTCTCCCCGGCACGGGGCTTTTCCACGGTGTCAATAATTTTCTGCCGGATCGGGAAAGAAGATTACCGACAAGCCATTTGCCGAATCTCTGGGTGCGCATGGTCTGCCAGGTTCTATCAGCATCTTCGTACCGTTGCCCCCCCTTAAGCGGTCTGTACAAAACATGGCCGGCTCTCGCAAAAACACCATCGATCTCTTCGGGAGGGAGGCTCTCTGCAAGCAAGCGGACAGAGGCGGCGTCAATACCATGATCCTCGGCCCAGGAATTGAAATTTTCCGGTTCGAGCCGCAACTGCAAAAAGGCCTCCCGCGAGGCATCGAGATATTGATTCACCAGATCCCGGGCCCGACGCGCCTCGACAGGGGCCTCTTTGTTTTTGCCAAAAGGGTCGGAAAGGGGGGTGGCTATCTCAAGGAGCCAAGGCAAGTCGGTCTCGTCCGGATAACGCATATACAGGGCCTTAAGTTCCGCTGTGGGAATCCATTCCCGTAAGGCCCGAACATAATCGACAGCCACACGCCCTTTTTCACACCATGTCCGCAATCCTTTTTCATCGTGGGTATCGATCAGGCGAAAGGCATCCACAAAGTGGTCCAACAGTTCGTCCAGCTGGACCCGTTCCCGATTGGCCGGTTGAACCGGTTCAACCGGCTGAGCCGGTTCAGCCACCTCTCCCAGAGAAGAAGCCGACCGACGCCAATCGTCGATAATGGCAATTCCATTCCGGACCTGGATGGCCTCGGCCGCATCGCGTATGGCCTGCACGTGGGCTTTGCGTTGGTCGCCTTCGGACAGCCCTTCCGCTGGTTTATAATCCTCGTGGTAAATATCCACCGCCCGGACATCGACACGCCGGTTGGTCCCGGCCCCTTCCGTGGCGAGAAATTTTCCCCAACTGACCGGCATAATCTGCGAGGTCCCTTCAACGTTCAGAACCAAACCGACGGCATCCAGATCGATCAACAGATTGGCAAAACCTTTTTTGGCCACTCCCACACCGGCCCCGGCCCGGCTTCTGGTTCCCGGCGTAAAATCGATGCTGATGGTTCCCAAGCGGGTGATTTTTTCAGCAGTGGCCTCCATCTCGGCAATTGCCCCGGCAAGCGCTCTTTCATATTTTGCCAGGGCATTTTCATATTTATTCCAATTCATGAATCCCTTCTTATTCACAAAGTCAGCCTCTTCCGGTTTTTTGGGCGGGCGCGCAACAGGGGTCATATCGGCAAAAATCAATACGAACCCGAGGCCCGGCACCAATTCCAACTCTTTTTTGTAGACAAACCGGTTCGGCAGACCCCGAAACAAACTCGCAATTGCGGTAATATCGGTCCAGCTCTCGTGGGTGTTGGTTATAAGCAGGGGGCGATTCTCCAGACGAGAACGAAGGATGGCCCGCGTGATTGCTGAAAGACTTGTTGGATCGATATTCGGCGACCAGCCGGAGGCCCGCATGATGTAACTCGATACGACAGGAAGAAGTCGGTTGAAGTCTTCCAGACGAATATCCCCTTTGACTTTTCCTTTCACGATTTGGACCAGAAGATCGGCAATCGCAAAGGCAAACCAAAAACCCATTTGCACGCTTGTCAAACGGCTGTGGCTTGGAAGATCTTCCGGTCCATTCCCAACCAGGCGGGAAAATCGTTCGAGAGCTTGATGAACAACCGTCGTATCTGTCCCCCATCGATCGGCCATTTCTTGAACCAGCGGCGACACAACGGGCGCCACAGGGCGCGTTACAGTTTCAGGCGGTGTTTCCGGCGCCGGCAAACCGGCAAAAACCCTTGCCACGATTCGACTCGGAGGCTCGGCGCCTGCCCTCATCCATACAGGGGGTATTTCCCCCTGAACAAAAGAATCGCCGTTGCCGTTTCCTCCGTTGCCCCCCCGCTCAACGGCATCGGACTTATTCACGCCGGCAGACGTATCGGGGACAGCAGGTTTTTCGGGAGGACTTGTCGGCAAACCATTTGGAATTCGGATATCGGCCATGGAATCGGTCTCCCGGCGGAAAAATTTTGGGCCAAAATTTCGGGTTCCTTACACGTCTTATCGGATTTTTTCAAGAAAAGTTGCGTGGTTTTTTTAATAAAAAAATGGGGGGATAGTAAAAAAGGCGTTCAGATCAACACCACCCCCGGAAGGCCCCGGAAGTCGTTATCGGAGGTCACCAGTTGGGCCTGATGGAAAAGGGCCGCGGCGTAGACCTGCGAGTCGGCCATCGGCAATCCGTGTTGCAGGGACAAATCGGCCGCATAAAGGGCCATATCCGAATCGAAGGGGACAATGGTTCCTTTTTGCATCTGGCCCATGCACATGATTGCCTCCTCTTCGCCCAGTTCTTTTTTCGTTTTCCGGTAGACTTCGTAAATGACCACGGCGGGAATAAAAAGAGAATGAGACCCGAGCAGGTATTTGGCGAACTTGTCCGCCTTGGGGAGACCGGCAAAAAACTCGATCCATCCGGAAGAATCGACCACGACCTTCATAGCCGATCCTTTTTTTCACGCAGATTGGCCGTGGTCAGGCCCCGCCCCTTGAACAGGCCCTTCATTTGGACAAGGGGCGTCTCGGGGATCAGGTGGATAATCCCCCTCTTTTCCATGACCATCAGTTTTTGTCTGGGGCGCATGGCAACCCTTTGCCGTATTGCCTTGGGGATGACCACCTGAAATTTGGGAGAAACCGAAGTGTATGTCATAACTTAAAAAAGAAATACAGATTTATTATGCTGACTTTATTGTATTACGAAATAATTTTTTGTCAAACATTTATTTAATCCGTAAAACGGCCTCGGCGCCCACAAGTGAATCTCCCCGGCCTAAAGGCCTGGGCCTAGCCCTCTTGCCTTCGGCAGACACTGTGTGACCTCCCGGTCTTTTCAAGAAAAGTTGCGTGGTTTTTTTAATAAAAAATGGGAGAGTAGTAAAAGCAATCGTGGGGCTTTCCTGCCGGATTAAATCTTCACCTGTTTCAAAAAAGGATATTTTAAAAAATCGTCATCGAGGGTGCAGATATGCCGTACCCCGTGGTGACGGAGGCAGAGGGCAATGCGGGCATCGAAGACCTCATTGCCGGCCACCGTCGGCAGTTCCCGGGCAAGCTCGCCCAGATCGGACCACCAGGCCTCGGCCTCATCGAGAACAGAAATCTCCCGGTCTTCCACGAAACTTTTCAAAAGATCGACGGCCTTTGCGAGCGTTAAAGGGGCCAAAAAGACCCGCGGATGCGACAAAAGGCGCAAGACCTCCCCCACATTGGTTGACGTGGTGGCCAATGGTTCGTCATTTTGCCCAAACCATGCCTTGGCCCGCGGATGCTCCGCCTGCGAGCGGACCAGAAGATGAATGATGACATTGGTGTCGAGGGCGATCATGAATCGAGCGCATCCATCCAGTTTCTGCGGGAGTTGATGTCGATGGCGGCCGGCCCTCCGAGGTCGACGGTTTTTAACACGGGGGGTCTTTTTTTCCCGCGGGACATCGCCGCATGCCCGGCCCGTGCCCACAGGCTGATTGTCTCGCTTAGGGAACGCCCCGTTTTAACGGCCTCCTTCCGCGCCTCCTTGAAAAGAAAGTTGTCGATCATCAAGGTTGTTTTCATAATTATTCCAAATAATAGAATATATATTCCAAATTGTCAACCTAATCAAACGGCGTCGGCGAGCAGGGTGAATTGCGAGATAAATTATCGCAGGGTACGGGCGTAGG
Source organism: Deltaproteobacteria bacterium (assembly GCA_016183175.1). Lineage (NCBI taxonomy): Bacteria > Pseudomonadati > Myxococcota > Myxococcia > Deltaproteobacteria bacterium. The sequence goes on along the minus strand of JACPFC010000026.1, from coordinate 88,294 downwards.
CCAACACAGGGGCCGTCATCGGGGAGGAAAAAAGTCCCAGCCGCGCCGCGGCGGCGGTAAAGCTGGCGATCGATCCGGCCCCCGCCGCCCCCTCGCCAAATGGACCGTCAAAAGGGATGCAAAAAAGCACCACCGCCCCCACAGCAAGCCCCGTGCCGAGCGCGATGTAGCCGGCGGTCGCCCAGTCGATGGAAGGAACCGACCATTCGGCCTGTTGATCCCCCTCAACCGGCGGCGCCTCGGGAGGGACCACGGCTGGCCCATCTCCTTGAGGAGCACCCGCAGGAGCCGGTTCTCCCGCCGGAGCCGAACCGGCCGGCGGTTCCGTGGGAGGATCCCCGCCACCGGGCTTTTGGCGGACATATTTGATCCCTCTTCGCACCCCTTCGGCGACCACCGCCCCTCCCACCGTCCAAGCGCCTGCCTCGCAGACCCACCCCGGAAAACCGGTTTTTTCTTCTAACCAGTAGCATGGGAACCCTTTCTTTCCATCGAGGTAGGCCTCGGGATCGCGGCAGATTGGGGCCAGCTCCTCCATCCGTTCCCGGCTGACGTGACCCCCTCCCGTTCGGAATTCCTGCACAAAAAAAGAATAAGGATTTTCCCCCGCGTACAGCTTCCGCAGTTCCGGACGAAGATTCGTGACATCGAAATTATCCGGTTTGAGCGTCCCCGGTTTCTGATCGCTTGGAAAAATGGCCCCGCATTCTTCAAAGAGATTCTTGTCCACGGGATCAAAATAAATAACAGGGGGTCGTGTGTCTCCCATAATTACTCTCCTTCCAATCCTTTCTTCGGCTCGACCTCTTGAGCAGGCAGTTCCGGCCCTATCGGTCGCTCCGGGAGGCTCTTCAAAAACTCCCCCCTTCTCCCGCGCTCCTTTTCAAGGAGCATGGCGCAGACATAGGCCAGCTCGTATCCTTTAAGCCCTTCAAAAACGGCCTTGACCTCTTCGAGGGAAACCTTCCCCTCAAGCCGGCCTAAAATTTCGTTTCCCGCCTCTTCCAGATGTTCCTGATCCACGATCACCTTCTGCATCCGTCTTGCCTCCAGCACCTTTGTTGCCCGCTCGGCAGTCTGTTTGGCGCGGTTTAATTCTTCCAATTTTCCAGAGTCTTTAAAATATTTGTCCAGTTCCGCCTTGATCAGGTCGGTTTGGCCGACCGAAAACCCCTTTTCATAGAGGGTGGTCCGGACATATTCATCCCCCTCCTGTTCCAGTTCTCTGCCGAGCGTTGCATATTGAATCTGCGATTCGATGTAGTGTTTCCCTTCAATGTCGGGAAAATCGCCTGCAACCAGATAGGGGGTATTGGCGGAGTCCCCCAAATTTTCTTCAAAGCCGCTAAAGAGGCGATCGACTTCCCCAGATTCTCCCGACGATATTGCCTCTCCCCGTGCGGCCTTTGCCTCCAGAACAGAGGCCTTTTTGCGGTAATCAACATAACTGTTCAGGAGACGGTCGGTTATGTTTTGGCGGAAATTTTCATAATATTCAATCCTGCTGTCGCGGGCCCACCACTCCAAACCGGTAAAAAGGACGGTGGAAAGGCCAAAGCTCACCGCGCCGGCGGCTCCCCTCATGCCCATCTGCACCAGACGCGCCTTGCCCGCTTCGCCGGCTTGCATGGCACGGATGGCACGGGCCCCCAGCGGCTGGACAATGAACGGCTGGGTGATGAAGCGATGGGCCCCCCAGTGCGCCAAGGCAAAACCGCCGGCCACTCCGGCGTTGGCCACCGGCGTCACCTCGCGGTGGTAATAGACCTGCACCGCCGACATGGCGGCAAAGGGGGTCAGGATGTTGGCGAAAGGTCCCCGGTAAAAACGGAGCTCCCCCATCGCACCCCCCACTAACCCAAAGGCCGAAAAAATGCCGACCTCCGGCCCCACCTCCCGCCAATCCATCTCCTCTCCAACCAGGCTTTTTGCGAGATAAAGAGAACCCCCCATCTCCAGCATGGAAAATCCCCCCTTGGAGGCGAGATAACGGATATATTCCGTCGACAACCTCATGGGAGGGGTAGCGCCATCCAGGTGCGCCCGGACCATGGTTCCGCGGGCCTGACTTTTCGAACCGAAATACTGTTTATTAAAATCAACAGACGGGACATACATGATTACCGTGTCAGCCGAGGAGTCGTAGGATCCTTCCGGAAGCGGTTTCGGCACGCGCAGGACAATGACGCTTTTCTCCCCTGCACCGCGTGAAAGGGGGATCTGGATCACCTGCTCCCCGGTGCGCAACGCATCCTGTGCAGTCTCCCCGGAGGAGGCATCTTCCCCCGTCAACGGGAGTGTGAGTCGTTCCACCGCCTGAAGGATGAGGGAAGTCTGATGCGTCGAGGTCCCCCTGACAAGGTCGGCCTGAATCGTAGCGGCCCCTCCCCAGGCAAATTCTCCCACCTCTTCGGGGTTTGTGAGGAGGACAATACGGCTTCGCGCGGCGGGCGTCGTGACGTTTCTGGCTGTTTCCCGCCGGTCGTCCACATGGCCCACTCCCAGAGAGTGAAGCGCTACCATCACCCTTTCGCCAACGACGTGATAATACCACGGTTTGGTCTTGGAACTTCCCGGTTTTCTGGTTTCCAATGCGACGACAAGCCACTCGGCCGGGGTCATCTCTTCGGGATTGCGCGTATACTGGTCGAAGGCCTCCTTGACCACGGCCGGCAGATTCTCATACGTGAAAATATTGGGCGCCGTCCGGACTTTTCGAATCAGCTCCTCACGGGTGGCGTCATGCCCCCGTTCGATTTTCATCCGGTTCATCTCTTCGGGTTCGATCCCCAAAAGGGCTTTGGCAAAGGCGGGCGATTGCATGGAGAGATCGGCCAGCCGCCAAGGAAATCCGCGGCTGTCAACGGGAATGACTTTTTCGGAACCGTCGGCAAAGCCCAGCAACATGGCCTGGCGCCCCGCCCCCCACTGATTATTGACAACAATGGGGGCTTCGCCTTTCCAGCGAAGGGGGGAATGCATTCTTTCCAGGAAACCGTCAATTTGTCCGATGACATAGTCCAGAGCCGTGGTGGGAATCGATTGCCGCCAGAAGAAATTGGTATGGTCGATGTCCCAGACGGGAACACCCTTCACTGTCTTGGGGAGATCGGTCAGCCCCATTTTTTTTATCTGCGCGTCGGTCAGATCGAGCGGGACATCCCTTTTGCCGATGTTGTAGGCCTGACGGTAGGCCCTTCGGTTAAACTCATTGTTTTGGAGGCCGTAACGTTGGAGGCGCTGGCCAATTACCTCATCCGTAAGCGCCGGATCTTCCGGCGCCGCGGCCGGTGGGTCTGCCACGTCTGCCGGAGGGGCTTCAGTAACGCCGGAAGTCGGCCCTGCCTCCTCGACACCGCCCCCTCCTGTGACGGAGCCGTCGCCCGCTGTTGAGGTGGAGGCAAGGATGGGAGAGGGGCTAAACGGCGCCGGAAGAAAACGCGCGGCGTCTCCGATGAGATCGAGATATTCTTTGCCGTTACGGAGCGCCTCGCCGGCAAGTTTTGCCGGAGAGAGGTTTTCGTCGAGATATTCAGCGACCTCTGCACGGGCATAAGTAGCAAGAGCGGAAACGGCAGAGCCCGCAAAGGAAAGGGGTGAAAATAAGTCGGCCATTGTTTGTGCCCTAAATCAAAAAACGGCAACCTGCCAGGGATTTAATCCGATTATCGGCGCAACGCCGAAAAAGTTGCGCGGTTTTTTAATTAATAAATTTTATGGAAAGTAAACCTTACGAGCTGACAATGTCCCCGGATATCTCCCCGTCTTGGAAATTTTCCGGTCATTTCCATTCACCATCCGCTTTTTCGTCAAAACCCTGCCACTCCCGGATCAACCGATTGGTTTTCGCATCCTTATTGGCATTTTGGCAGGCCTTGGCAATAGCCCCTTTTTTCTTTGTCCCAAACCGAACCTCCAAGTCTGGGCCGGAAGGGGTTATTGAGGAAATCTTAAATGGAAATTTTTTCAGCAGTGATGGCGGAAAGACATCAAGGGCACTTGGTCCCAAAATTTTCGGGGCGATAAAGAGGATGAGCTCGTCGCAAAGGCTATTTTTGATAAACGAGGCAAAAACCTTGGCCCCCCCTTCTACCAGAATCGAGGTTACGTTTCGCCGGGCCAGTTTTCGCATAAGGGTCGGTAGGGCACCTCTAAAAAACATCAATCTGTCATTCCCGCGCAAGCGGGAATCCAGATTTTCAGGGGGACATGGCTGGATCCCCGCAAAAATTCTTGCATTTACAGGAATCTGACGCCTACTCCCTAAGATAATCCTTAAGGGCTGTTTCGCTCCCTTGATTCCCCGAACGTTTAAACGCGGGTTGTCGGTTCTGATTGTGTGTGCGCCGACCAGAATAGCGTCAACTTGGGAACGGAGTTGATGGACACGGCGGCGGGAGGGGGGACTGGTGATCCATTTTTTCCCTCCTGCAATTTTTCCATCGAGGCTCACCCCTGCCTTCAAAATCACATACGGCCTTTTCTTTGTCACCCAAGTCAGAAAAAACCGGTTCAAATGCCGCGCCTCTTTTTCCAAAACCCCTTCGGTGACCTGAATCCCCGATTTTTTAAGGAGGCGGACCGATCTTCCAGCAACCAGCGGATTCGGGTCGCGGTGGGCGATCACCACCCGTTTGATGCCGCTCTTAATAATCGGATGAACGCACGGCGGCGTCCGGCCGTGGTGAAAACAGGGTTCGAGGTTGCAATAGAGGGTAGCGCCTTCCGCCCTAAAGCTGATTTTTTTCAGGGCTTCAATCTCGGCGTGAGGCAGACCCGCTTTGTGGTGGTAGCCTCCGGCGAGGAGTTTGCCATTTTTGACGATGACAGCGCCGACCAAAGGATTGGGGGATGTGTGTCCAGCGGCCTTTTGGGCCAACTGGAGGCACCGGGACATGAAATAAACATCGCGCTTAACCATATTAAAATGTCAAAGTTCAAAGTTCAAATTCCAAAGGAATGCCAAAAAAGCAAACAACAAAGGTTTTTTTTGACATTGTTTTTTTGGAGTTTCCTTTGACATTTGAACTTTGTCATTTTACTTTTTTCCCTCCACAATCCCCTTCAACTCCTCCATGAATTCATTCACATCCTTGAACGAACGGTAGACGGAGGCAAAACGGACATAGGCCACGGGGTCGATTTTTTGCAGGGACGACATGATCCTCTGGCCGATAAAACGGGAGGAAACCTCCTTTTCGCCGTTTTCCTGGAGGGCCTGTTCGATCTCGTCGGCGATCCCCTCGATCACCTCCGCCGGAACCGGCCTTTTTTCGCACGCCTTTTTAAGGCCGTTCACGATTTTCAGGCGGTCGTACGGCTCGCGCCGGCCGTCTTTTTTGACGATCAGCGGCAGAATCTCTTCGATTCGTTCGTAGGTTGTATAGCGCCTCTGGCAGGCCTCGCATTCGCGCCGCCGGCGGATAATGTCCCCCTCCCCCGATTCACGGGAATCGATGACCTTGCTTTCGGGGTGGTTGCAAAAGGGGCATTTCATTATAATGGGGGCCCTGTTCGGCCTCGATGGTGGCTACTCGCATTACTGTTACGGCTCGGCCTCACAATGCCCCCGCGCTCACAACCGGCAAAGCCGGATTGTTCGCTTAATTATCATCGGTACAACGGGAACCTCTTGCACAATTCTTCGACGTTTTTATGCACCTCAGCGAGTTTTTTCCCGTCGGCAATATCGTTTAAAACCTCGACCATCCAGGCGCCGATCTGTTTCATCTCGGCCTCCTTCATGCCGCGGGTGGTCAAGGCCGGTGTGCCGACACGAATGCCGCTGGTGACAAAGGGGGAACGGGGATCAAAGGGGACGGTGTTCTTGTTGACGGTGATGCCCGCCTTCCCCAGCGCCTCTTCCGCGTCTTTTCCGGAAATGGTCCTCTTCTTCAGATCGACAAGGATGAGATGATTGTCGGTCCCCCCCGAAACGAGGTTGTAGCCGGAATCGAGAAATATTTTGGCGAGGGCTTGCGCATTTTTGATGATCTGTCCGCAATATTCTTTGAACGAAGGCTCCAGCGCCTCCTTAAAGGCCACCGCCTTGGCGGCGATGACATGCATGAGCGGCCCCCCCTGAATGCCGGGAAAAATTTTCCTGTTCACCTCTTTGGCCGCCGCCTCGCGGCAGAGGATCATCCCCCCTCTGGGACCGCGGAGAGTTTTGTGCGTCGTGGTGGTGACATATTCGCAATGGGGGATAGGGTTGGGATGGAGACCGGCCGCCACAAGACCGGCCGGATGGGCGATATCCGCCATCACCTGGGCCCCCACCTCGTCGGCTACTTCGCGAAAGATTTTGAAATCGATTTGGCGCGGGTAGGCGGAGGCGCCGCAGACAATAAGCTTGGGGCGGTGCTCCCTGGCCAAATCGCGAATCCGGTCGTAGTCGAGGCGCCCCGTATCGGGATGCAGGCCGTAGGAAACGACCTTGAACAGTTGACCGGAAAAATTAACCGGCGAGCCGTGGGTCAAATGCCCCCCCTCGGACAGGTTCTGCCCCATCACCGTGTCTCCCGGTTTGCATGCCGCCAGATAGACCGCCATGTTGGCCTGCGAGCCGCTGTGCGGCTGGACATTGGCATGGTCGGCGCCGAAGAGTTTTTTGGCCCGTTCGATCGCCAGATCCTCGGCCTGGTCGACAAATTCACATCCGCCGTAGTAGCGCTTGTGCGGATACCCCTCGGCATACTTGTTGGTCATGACGGAACCAAGCGCCTCCAGCACCGCCGGGGATACAAAATTTTCCGAGGCGATCATCTCAAGCGTGGACGACTGCCGGTCGATTTCTTTTTGGATCGCGTCGTAAATTTCGGGGTCGAATTGTTTTAAAGACTGACGGTTCATCGTGCCTGGGTGTCTTAAGTGCCTGTGTGCCTGTGTGCCCGGGTGCCTGGGTGCCCGTGTTTACACGGGAACGCGGGCCCGCGGGCACAATTATTTACAATTCTTCTGCTCCAGTTTCTTGATTTTCGAAATTCGAGCCTCGTGCCTCCCCCCCGCAAACGGCGTGTTCAAAAATATCTCCACCAGTTCTTTGGCCGGCCCGGGCCCCATCACCCGCCCACCGAGGCAGAGGACATTCAGATCGTTGTGTTCACGGGCCATCCGGGCGGAAAACGGATCGGTCAGGGCCGCCGCCCGCACCCCCCTGAACTTGTTGGCGGCAATCGCCATGCCGACGCCGGTGCCGCAGACCAGGATCCCCCGGTCGGCCTCCCCCCTGGAAACCCTCGAAGCGACAAGGCCGGCGTAATCGGGATAATCGACCGAATTTTCGGAATCGCAACCCAGATCTTCAAAGGCGATTTTGGATTCTTTCAGGGCGTTGAGAATTTCTTTCTTGAGGAGGTAACCGCCATGGTCGCAGGCGATGATGAGTTTCATAAAAACTCACTGACTCTTGTTAACCACATAATCGACGGCGTCCTGCACCTTGAGAATTTTTTCGGCGTCTTCGTCGGGGATTTCCATCTCGAATTCCTCTTCCATCGCCATCACCAGTTCCACGATGTCCAGCGAATCGGCGCCAAGGTCGTCCAAAAAGGAGGCCTCGTTTTTGATTTCTTCTTCCTTTAATCCGAGCTGTTCGGCGATGATTTCCTTGATTCGCGTTTCAATCGCCTGGGCGCGTTTTCTGGTAGACATATCCATCCTCGCTATACCTGGTCCATTTTGATGACTTCACGGTCGCGGTAATAACCGCAGTGAATACAGACGCGATGTGCAGGTTTGGGCAACCGGCACCGGGGGCAGACCGACAGCGAAATCGCCTTCAAGGCATCGTGTGAACGGCGCATATTTCGTTTGGACTTGGAGACACGGCGCTTGGGAATTGACATTTTCTACTCCAAAAAAAGAAGCTGAACCGATTACTACGCCCCCGGTTTGGTGTCAAGCCTGCTTCCATTTTTTGAGGGGGCCCCATCGCGGATCGGCCGGATTGTCGGGCAGGCAACGGCACAGCTCGACATTGAGATTCGCGCCGCACCGGGGGCAGAGACCGCGGCAATTTTCGGCGCAAAGAAATTGAAGCGGAAGGGCCAGGACCACCTGCTCGCGGATGATCTCCTTAAGATCTATTTCAGGCTCCTGGTAAAAGCTGAAATCGAGGTCGGCGGCGCTCGTCTCCATTTCTTCATCACTCCACGGGGAGCCGGCGGAATCGCCGATTTCCGTCCGGGGAGACAAATCGATATGCAGAGGCACATGCAGTCTTTGAACAAACGCCGTCAGACAGCGGTCGCAGGCCGGATTGATGTCGACACCCATCTCCCCCCGGAGGCTCACAATCCTGTCCACGCGGTTCAGGCTCAAACTTCCCGCAAGGCTTTCGGCGGAGCCGTTTAACCCGGAGAGCGCCTCGGCGACGATCTCGCATAACCAGCTTAAACGAGGTGTCAGCTCGATGGTTTGGCCTTCGAGCGGAATTGAAGAGACGGTAAGTTTCATAAAAACCCTAAACCCTCTTCGGCAGTTTCACCCCCTTCAATTTTTTCAGCAATTCAAAATATCTCCTCACCGGCTCCCCCTCCTCCTCCATGGGATCGTAAAAAAGCTCGCGGGCATAGCCCTTGGTCAACTGCCCTCCCAAAAGTCCGTGGAACATCCTTTCCCCGAGAGAATACCCAATCGCGTGGGTCACCGATAAAAACAGGTCGGTGGACAGAGACTTGATTGTGTTGGGGTGAAAGGCAACGCCCTTCTTCGCCTTTCGCTCATGATCCAGAAAAAGAATCGCGGTCTGAAATTCCAGCTCTCTCCCCTTCAAGGCCCGGCGGTTGCGGCTTAAATAACGGATCAGTTTTACGTACTCCGAGGGGCGGCGGCACTTTCGGCGGTGGTTGATGATCCGGGAGCCGAAAAAACCGACCGCCTCGTGGAGGGCATTGGCGTAAAAGGCGTCCTGCATCGGCCGCGCGAATTCCTCGCCGGAGCACAGGTTCTTGAGATAGTGCGAGGCCTCCTCGGAGGCGTGGTTGATGGAGACATCGGCGAGATAGACATATTTCATCCGGGGAATGTAATAGCTCTCCGATCGCAATATCTGCCGCTTGATCTCCCGCAGTTCGCGGGGGGAAAATTGCCCCGACTCCCCAAGTTTCCTCAAAAAACTCAAATCGCCGCAGGTAAAAACCTCCACATTCTCCTTTTCGGGGCCGGCAGAAAGGCCCAAAAAACCGGCGATCTGGTCGACATAGTCCATAAAAGTCTGCTTGGCGTCGGCATAGTCGAACACCCCCTCCTCATGCTCCAGCCAGTTGAGATACGACTGCTGGGCGATAATCGGGGGGGTGTGCATCCGGCAAAATTCGTTTTCCGAAATTTTGACGACCTGCGCCTGATGCTCCATCCCTTTTTCGGCCAGCTTCCAGTAGATGGATGCGCTGTTTTGGAACAGCGTGACGGTTTTGGGCCGAATCCCCTCCCTTTTGAAAACCCGGTTGACCTCGGCGGGGAGGTGCGCCCGGGCGAGGTGCAAATCGCCGATGAACACAAAAATCTTTCGCGTCGGGTCTTCCCGGTAAATCTCATGAATGAGCCGCGCACAACCGGCATCCCGCCTCTGAAGCCCGGCTCCGTCCTGGGGATAAGCCTCGATGCCGTAGAGGGGAATCCGGTGATACCGGGCAAAATCGAATATCGGGCGGAAGTGATCCCACAAGTCGAAAAACCAGTGTTCCCGGAAACCGATTTTTTTCAGGAAGGTCCGGTCGCCGATCCGGCCCTGCACATATTGCATCAAAAACTCCTGATGCCGCCACCCGATGACCTCCAACCCGATGCAAAATTTTCGCGTCCTCGGGATAAACGACCGGAGCACGCGCAAAAAAGACCTCTGTGACTGGTTGAGCGTATGGTAATCCCCCACGTAGATGATGTCGGCCTTCGCCATCGCCTCGACAACCTCTTCCACGCCCGCGGCCGACTTGAAATTTCGCACTCCTTTCAAGTATCGCTCTTCGTAAGCCGTAAATGACCGGTCGGAATGAATGACGGAGGCCCCGATGATTTGCCTGTTCTTGAGAAAAATCCGCTTCTGAAGCCGAAGAAGTTCCTGGCGGGGGGAAAGGGGAGGCACGGGCCTATTCTATCCTCCGACTCCGTCGTTGACAAGCAAGGCCGAAAGATTTAAAAGAACACCTGCTCAAGTAATTTACAACGGCGTGGCGGATCCAAATCATGTGACGTGTGGTGCAACGCCGCAGAAGAAAACATGCAAAATTATGAAAATGCAAGCGGCCCTCTGGTACGGCCCCGAACAAATCCGGATTGAAGAAGTCGATGTGCCCCGCGTCGGTCCGGGAGAGGTCTTGATCAAAGTCGGCACGGCGCTGACCTGCGGCACCGACTTCAAGCTTTTTCGCCAGGGGCATCCGGTTCTGGTCAAAAACCTCCCCTCTCCTTTTGGGCACGAGCTTGCCGGCGCGATTGCGGAGATCGGTCCGGCGGTTAAAGGCTTTCGGGAAGGGGATCGCGTCGTGGCGGCCAATTCGGCCCCCTGCGGTGGATGTTTTTTCTGCCGGGAACAAAGGTGGAACCTGTGCGAAAACCTTGAATTTTTAAACGGGGCCTATGCGGAATACATCCGCGTTCCCGCCCAAATTGTTGAAAAAAATCTCTACAAAATTCCCGGCCCACTTTCCTTCAAGGAGGCCGCATTAACGGAACCGCTGGCCTGCGTCCTGCATTGCTTTGACCGTCTTCCGCTAAAAGAGGGGCAAACCCTGTGTGTCATCGGCGCCGGCACCTGCGGCCTCCTGTTCACCCAGTTGTGCAGACTCCGTAGCATCAAATTGATCGTCATCGGACGGGGCGAAGAAAAATTGAACCTGGCACACAGGCTTGGGGCCAATCACACCTTTTCGATTTTGCAGGAGGGATTTCAAAAGGAAATCCTCAAGCTCACCGATAACCGGGGGCCCGATATCGTCATTGACGCCGCGGGTCAACCGGCAACATGGGAGCTGGCCGCCGAACTTGTCCGAAAAGGGGGAAGCGTCTGGTTTTACGGCGGATGCGCCAAAGGGACGCATGTTTCCCTGGATACCCACCGGCTTCATTACGATGAAATTTCCTGCCATGGCGTCTTTCACCACACCCCTTACCACTTTGAAAAATCGCTGGGGTTGATCGCGGAGGGAAAGATCAACATCGAAGCGTTGATTCAGGGAGAAAAGAGGCTCGGCGAACTCCATCAGATCTTCAGAAAAGGGATGCCCACCAATCCGCTCAAGATCGCAATTATACCTTAGTGAGCAAGCGTCGGAGTAATGAAGCGCGAGCGAACGGGGGGTACGGGGGCGCCAGCGGCAAAGCCCCCGATTTAATTATTCGGATCAATAATCACCTTCAGCGATTTTTTGGCCTCCGCCGCAAGTTGAAAACCTTCCCCGATCCGGCCCAACGGCAGACGATGGGTGATCATCTTCCTGACGGGGATCCTTCCGGAACCGATGAGTTCAAGGGACTCATGGTGGTCTTCCGGGCTCGCGGCGTAGGAATTCATGAGGGTCGCCCCTTTTTGCCAGAAAATGCGGTTCATCGGCATGGGAAAAACACAGTCGGGGCCGATAAGTGCAAAGAACAAAACGGTTCCGCCAAGGCCGACGCAGTCGAGCGCCTGCCTGATCGAGGTCTCTGCCCCCGAACAGACGATGACGCAATCGGCAAGGCGGTTTTCGTTCCACTCAAGAAGCCTTTTGCCGATGTCCTCCGAGGCGTGCCAAACTTGGTCGGCGCCGAAATCCCCGGCCGCCTTAAGCCTCGATTCATCGATATCCACGGCGCTGATGCGGTCGATTCCATTGGCCCTGGCCAGGAGAAGGTGAAGAAGTCCGGAAATCCCGCTCCCGATGATGAGCACCGTTTGCCCCTTTCGGACATCGGCCTTTCGCTGGCCGCGGATGGCGCAGGCCAGCGGTTCGGTGAAGGTTCCCTCCTCGTACGACACATGATCCGGAAGACGATACACGCCATGGCGGACATTAATGGCGGGAAGACGGATTAATTGGGCAAAACCGCCGGGATCGAAATTGGTCGTCTTGAGCGTACTGCACAAGGTGTGGTGCCCCAGCCGGCAGTAGTGGCATTGATAGCAGGGGACATGATGGGAGGCGACAACGCGGTCCCCCTTTTTGTAGGCGGCAACCCCAGCGCCCACTTCCGCAACTTCGCCCGCTATCTCATGGCCGAGGACCCGGCCGACCTTTTCCACACGGTACCATTCCGTAACGTCGCTTCCGCAGATGCTCGCGGAATGGATCTTGATCAGGAGTTCCCCCTCTTTCACGGAGGGAACCGGACGCTCTTCAATGCGGATGTCCCGATTGTTATAATAGACGGCAACTTTCATGGACGGGAGAAAAACAATCGATAGGCCTTATCGACCGTGGCTTTTTCGTGGACAATGGCTCTGACGGCTTGAATCATGGAAACCGGATTTTCGGACTGAAAAATATTGCGCCCCATGTCGACCCCCACGGCCCCTTCGTTGACGGCGTTCCAGCTTAACTCAAGGGCCTCCCGTTCGGGCGTTTTTTTCCCGCCGGCGATCACGACAGGAACCGGACAGGAACCGACAACCTGATCAAAGTCTTTGCAATAATACGTTTTGACGAAATGGGCCCCCAGTTCGGCCGCGATCCTGCAGGCAAGGGCCAGATAACGGGCATCGCGGACCATTTCTTTCCCGACTGCGGTGACGGCAAGGACCGGAATGCCGCAGGCTTCAGCCTCGTTCACCAGATGGGCCAGATTCAGGAGCGTCTGTTTTTCGTACTCGGCGCCGACAAAGATGGAGCAGGTGACGGCAGACACATTCAAACGAATCGCCTCTTCGATGGTGGTGGTGATCTCTTCGTTGGAAAGCTCCTTCAAAATGCTGGAGCCCCCGGAAACCCTTAAGATAACAGGCTTGGCAAGGCGTGGATCCACCGAGGTGCGCAAGACCCCGCGGGTCAGCATCATGCTGTCGGCGTAAGGGAGAAGCGGTGCGATCGTCTTGCCCGGATTTTCCAGGCCGGAAGTCGGCCCCAGAAAATAACCGTGATCCACCGCCAGCATCACCGTTCTGCCTGTGTCCGGCCTGATGATCTGCGAGAGACGATTTTGAAGGCCCCAAGACATTGGATTTGCATGATTAAACTAAAGCCTCCTTTGCTGTCAACCGAATGTTGCCGGCAGTCTATTCCTTTCTTGCTTCTCTCCATGAGGTTCAATATAAGAACCCTGCCATGAAAATTTGCATCATCGGAACCGGCTACGTGGGACTTGTCACCGGCGCCTGTTTTGCGGAAGCGGGAAACGATGTCATCTGCGTGGATGTCGACGAAAAAAAGGTTGCCGACCTCAATGAGGGGCGCATCCCTATTTTCGAGCCGGGACTGGAACCGATGGTCCGGTTCAACCGCCGCGAGGGGCGTCTCCGCTTTACCACCGATTTGTCCGAAGGGGTCAACAAATCGGAGGTCTGCTTTATCGCCGTCGGAACCCCCCCCAACGAAGACGGTTCGGCCGATCTTTCGCATGTGCTGGATGTCGCCTTCGGCATTGCCGGGGTCGCCAAAAAGAAGATCCTCCTCGGCACCAAAAGCACCGTGCCTGTGGGGACCGGCGAAAAGATCGAGGCGGTCTTCCGGGAAAAATTAAGCCATCCTTTTGTCGTCTTTTCGAATCCGGAATTTTTGAAAGAGGGGGATGCGGTCAACGACTTCATGAAGCCCGACCGGATTGTCGTGGGGCTCGATCACGACCCTATCGAACCTCTCCTCCGTGAATTGTACGCCCCCTTCACGCGGCGGAGGGATCGTTTGATCGTCATGAGCCGGCGGAGCGCCGAGCTGACAAAGTATGCCGCCAACGCCATGCTGGTCACACGCATCTCCTTTATGAACGAAATGGCCAATCTGTGCGAAAGGGCGGGGGCAAATATCAATGATGTGCGCCAGGGGATCGGAAGCGACCCGCGCATCGGCTCCGCCTTTCTTTTTCCCGGAATGGGTTACGGAGGCTCCTGCTTTCCCAAGGATGTGGCCGCGCTTTTGAACATGGGGCGGGAATGGGGCGTGCCCCTTGAAGTCGTCCATTCCGCGGGCGAGGCCAACAAGAGGCAGAAAAAGGTTCTGCCTGAAAAAATCATCCGCCACTTTGGGGGGAAAGAAAAATTGAAAGGGCTCAAAATGGCCGTTTGGGGGCTGGCCTTCAAGGCCAAGACCGATGACATCCGCGAATCACCCGCCCTGGTTTTGATTGAACAGTTGCTGGAAGCGGACTGCCGCGTTTCGGCCTTCGATCCGCAGGCCATGTCCCGCGCCCAAAAAATCTACGGTCCGAAAATTTCCTGTGAAAAATCAAGCTACGATTGCCTGACCGGCGCCGACGCCCTTGTCATCGCCGCCGACTGGAATGAATTCCGGAGCCCCGATTACGAGCGGATGAAAAAAATAATGGGACAACCGGTGGTTTTTGACGGGCGGAATATTCTGAATGCCAGCCATCTGAAGGAGTTGGGGTTCACTTATTATGGGATTGGGGTATAAATATGAAATGGTATGTCGTCCAGGCCAAACCCCGGCGCGAAAACGATGTCTGCCGACTCCTCAAACAGGGGGGATTTGAAACTTTTTATCCCGTCATCAAAGACCTGATGTACCGGTCGACAACCTCCTTTTTCCGGACCGCCCCCCTCTTCCCCTCTTATCTGTTCGTTCACACCGACTTCGGCGAGGACCGGAATTTCCATCTCGTCAAATACACGCGCGGCGTCAACAAAGTGATCACGTTCGAAAACAGGCCGGTCCCGATGTCGGATGAGATTATCCAGACCATCCGCTCCCACGCCAATGACAACGGGATCATCGAACGGCAGACATTTTTAAAGAGGGGCGACCGGATTCGGGTGCGGAAAGGGATGCTTAAAGAACTGATCGGAATCATCGAAAAACCGGTTCCCGCCTGTGGGCGGGTGCAGGTCCTTTTGAAACTGATCAACTACGAAATGCACGCCACGGTACATTGGACAGAGGTGGAAAAACTGAAGGTCGCATGACAGTGTTGACTATAGTCATTGACCATGGTAATCTACTATTAAATGGAAACCATTGCGATCTCTCAATTTAAGGCTACATGCCTTAAGTTATTGGAACGAGTGAAGAATACGGGAGAGTCTTTGGTTGTCACAAAAAAGGGGGTTCCGATTGCCATGGTCGCCCCTCCTCCAAAACCTCCTGTCAAGAGATCCTCGTACGGGTGCATGAAAGATAGTGTCACATTCATTGGCGATATTGTCAGCCCTTTGGGAACAGATGATTGGGAAGTATTCAAGGAATGAAAATTCTCCTCGATACGCATATCTGGCTTTGGTATGTGTCGACCTCTCCAAACATGCCGGCCTCCTTGCGTAACACCCTCGATCATCACACCGAAGATCTCTGGCTTTCCCCCATTTCAATTTGGGAAACAATCATTTTGATCCAAAAGGGGAAATTTGGCGTTAATACCGACCCGGTCAGGTGGGTGCGCAGGTGCCTGGAACAAGCGCCTCTGCATGAGGCCCCCCTAAACACCGAGGTCGCCATTAAAAGCCGCGAGGTCGATCTCCCCCACCAGGACCCCGCCGACCGCTTTTTGGCGGCCACATCCCTTGTCTACGATATCCCCCTGGCTACCATGGACATGAATCTCCTGAAGGCCAACTGGCTTCAAACCCTTTCTTAATAATTATTTTTGTTTTTATAATTATTAACGCAACTTTTTTAAGAATCAGCCGATAACAACCGTTGAATACCTATGGACACCCCTTATTTACCGCCATTAACCGCTCCCTCTGCCACGGAACCTTGGTATTTGCTGGAAGATGACGGCATCGCCATGGCTCCAGAGGAAAAGGAGAGGCCCACCAGGAAAGGGGCCGAATATGTCCGTCTCAAGGAAGAAGTTAAAAAACTGGTGCGGACAGGCAAATGGGACGGCGTCGAGGACAATTATCAAGACATCCTCGCGCTGAATGTCCCCATTGATGCGGAGGTCCACCACTGGGGGGCCTTGGCGGCCAGGGAACGCGGCGATTCCCTTGCCTTCTACCGGAGGGAACAACTGGCCCTTCAGAGCAATCCGATCGGCTCCGTAAAAACCGAAGTGGAGGGGGACATCGCCTATATCGAAAGAGAGTATGGTTGTGTCGACATCACTTCCCCCGCGGGATCGTCTTACTCCCTTGTCCCTTCCGCAATGCCTATAGCTCCCGATCAAAGAAAAAGCATCGAGTCCGCCGATGCCCAACTCAAGGCAACAGGATCGTTTAAAGGGCTTCTGCCTGTTGTGGAAATCGATTACCGGTTCGTCCCCATCGCGGAAGGGGCGCCTTCTCTCTCCGCGGAAGATCAGCGGACCTGGACGTTCCAGTCGATTGAAAAGAACGGCTCTGAAAATTATCAGGAAGTAAAACTCGGCAAAACCAACGGCCGGAAGGAAGCGGCGGCAACAGCTCCTCCTTTGACAAAAGCAAAACAGCAGATTCATGGTGAACTTGGCCTCATGGGAGGAGGCCGGACAACATCTCCCACCTACGGCCCCTCTTATGTCATGAGAGGGGGAGATCTGTCTCTCTTCGCCGGCGCGTTTGCCGAAACGTTGTTGACGCGGAAGCTGGGTCTCCGAGCGGGGGGACGGCTTGGCTACGGCGTCACAACCCAGCAGGGAACGGAAGATGTCCCGTACGCCCTGGACAATTCTTATCTGCAGGGGAGTTTAAGGCTCCATGCCCTTTTCCGGACAAAGCCGGCGGTCTTTGGCGCCGGAATCTCTTTAGGCCACGGCGCCAACTTTGATTCCCCGTTTGGCGCGCCGGCCGACCAGCGAATCGGCGTCGGGAGCGCGGACGTTGAACTTAAAAACCTCTCTATTATTCAGACGCCGGTTTTGGGGGCCTCGTTTTTGATCGAAAAAAAATCCCCCTCGGACAGGTCGGTATTTTTGGAGCTCGGCGTTCAGCATGCCGTGATTGGGATTGAAGGGGAAGTCGCGGAGAATCCCGAATGGACCTCCGGAGCCCCCTTTGCCGTGAACTCATATCAATTGGGACTGGGAGTCACTTTTTAATATGAACCCGCTTCTTTTATATTTGTTGTCCGCCTGCGGCTACAAGGCCAACGATGCCGACGAAGACGGCTACTGGGACAGTGACGACTGTGATCCCAACGATCCAAAAATTGGCGGCACCATAGATGCCTTCGTAGATGATGACGGAGATGGCTACGGCGCAAGCGACCTTCTGGCAAGCGTCTGCGCCGGAACGGCCGGATATGCGGACAACGGCGATGATTGCAATGACGCCGATGCCGCCACCAACCCCTCGGCCGCCGAAGTCTGCGATGAAATCGACAACGACTGCAACTCCCTGATTGACGACGAAGACGACAATGTAACCGATGCAACCACTTGGTACGCCGACAGCGATGGGGACGGATACGGCGATGAGTTGGACACAACAGGCACTCTGTTTTGTGACGATCCGGAAAGCGGCTATGCCGCGACCAACGACGACTGCAACGATTCCGCCGCCGATTACTACCCCGGCGCTCCCACCGAGTGTGACACCGAAGACAGAAACTGTGACGACATCGCCGACATCGACGATGGCGATGGGGATGGTCTGGCCTCCTGCGAGGGGGATTGTAACGACACCGATCCATCCATTAATCCCTCTGCCTTCGAAGAGTGCGACCCCGACGACGTTGACGAAAACTGCAACGGATATGCTGATGATGCCGATCCGGATGGAGCTGAAGGCAAGGTCACCCGGTACACCGATGCCGACAACGATGGATATGGTGACACGAACGATGCAACAGGAACCGACTACTGCGACCCTCCCTCTTCCGGCGTCTCGACAACGAACGATGATTGTGATGATGCCAATTCGGCCATTAATCCTGTGGCCACGGAAATCTGTGACACCATCGACAACGACTGCGACGGCGCAACCGACGATGACGACTCATCCGTTACGGGCCAGGGCACATGGTATGCCGACAGCGATGGGGACGGATACGGCGATGAGTCGGACACAACAGGCACTCTGTTTTGTGACGATCCGGGAAGCGGCTATGCCGCAACAAACACCGACTGCGACGACAGCGATTCTTCGATTAACCCCTCGGCCACGGAGATCTGTGATGCCTCCGACACCGACGAAGACTGCGACGGCCTGGCCGATGACGATGATTCTTCAGCAACGGGAAAAAGCTCTTATTACACCGATATCGACGGCGACGGCTACGGAGACGAAACCGCCAGTGCGGTTGATTATTGCGACCCTCCGGCCGGCGTGGCCGCAACAAATGATGACTGTGATGACGGGGACAGTTCCACTCATCCGGCGTCAACCGATACCTGTTTCGACGGCATGGACAGCAATTGCGACGGGACATCCGATGGTTGTGAACCCGCCACAAACAGTCTTGCCGACGCCGACGCCAAGTTGATTGGAGAAACCGACGACAACGATGCAGGACGGTCCCTGGCCCCGGCCGGCGATTTTGACGCCGATGGATTTGACGATATCCTGGTGGGTGCATACGGCGAAAGTTCCGCCGCAACGGGGGCCGGCGCCGTTTATGTCGTCTACGGACCCGTCAGCGGCTCGGTGGACCTTTCGACCGCCGGCGCCAAACTTCTGGGCGAGGCGGATGGCGATATGGCCGGTTATGCCGTCTCCTCCGCCGGGGATGTGGATGGGGACGGAAATGTCGACCTTATCGTCGGCGCCTATCAGGAGGATGGCGGCGGCTCCGACGCCGGCGCCGCATATATCGTCTATGGTCCTCTCACAGGGACTGCCGATCTTTCTTCCGGGGGGGCAAAGCTTATCGGCGAGGCAGGTGGCGATCTGGCAGGGTATTCCACCTCCTCCGCCGGGGATATGGATGGGGACGGCAATGATGATGTGCTCGTGGGAGCCATCTACAATGATGCGGGAGGCATCACTGCCGGCGCGGCCTACCTGGTCCACGGCCCCGTCAGTGGAACCCGGAACCTCTCCGGGGCGGAGGCGATATTGCTGGGGGAAGACGCCTCTGATTCGGCCGGATGGGCGGTCGCATCGGCGGGAGATGTATACGGCGATGGAACCGGCGATATTTTAATCGGCGCCATCGGGAACGATTCGGCCGGTTTGGCGGCAGGGATGGCCTATCTGATCGATGGCCCTGTTTCCGGCGCCGTTGACCTTTCTGCCGCCGACGGTCAAATGGAAGGGGTGGAGGACAATGCTTATGCCGGCACATCTGTCGCCCCCGCCGGCGATCATAACGGCGACGGCTATGATGACATGCTTGTGGGGGCCTCCGGAGAAAGCAGTGGTGCGGGGGCCGCCTATCTTGTCCTGGGCCCTTTAAGCGGTTCCCTTTCTCTTTCAGGCGCCAACGCAAGATTCACGGGTGAAAACACGGGGGACAGCGCCGGCACCTTTGTTTCTTCCGCCGGCGATCCGAATGACGACGGCACGCCGGATATTCTGGTGGGGGCCCCGTCAAATGACGGGTCTGCCGCCGACGCCGGCGCCGTCTACCTCATCTACGGCCCGGCGACCGGCACAACGGATCTCTCCGACGCAGAAGTCAAATTCACGGGAGAAGCGGCCTCGGATGCCGCCGGATCCGTGGCTCCCGCGGGGGATGTCGACGGTGATGCCATCGATGATTTTTTGGCGGGGGCTCCTGCCGAAGACAGCGGCGGCTCCGATGCAGGAGCGGCCTATCTTATCCTGGGCCGCGAATTTTAAAGCAAAAATAATCCGCTTATTTAAAACGGTCGGTAATGACAAGCGTGGAAAGAGTAAGATTCGTGACGGTTCCCAGCCAACCGGCAACTACCTCCGGTTTCCAGTAACGCTGGGGGACAACAAGGGTATCGCCCGCATTAATTGTGGTGCTTTTCCTGACGCGCAGTTTTTTCCCATTGCTCCGGATCAGCCGGATGCTTCTCATTTTTGCATCCCGCACCGGCCCCGCGAGACTGACATATTCTTTATAGGTATAGTGCGGCTTGAATTCGTAGGCGCCGGGCAAGGACACCGCCCCGATCACATAGACATTGTCATCGATTGTCGGATAAAAAATGTTGTCTCCGGGAATGCGTTTCAAATTGTAGTCGAATTCCTTGTCGGCGATCAAAATATGGGGAACGACGATGGCGTCCCCCTTTTTGACCTCAAATCCCGCCATTTCGTCCCTGCTGTTTTCCACTTCGATAATCTCCTTTTTTTCCTCGCCGTTGAAACGGACAATGCGGATCGGGGTCTTTGCGGAAAGGCCGACCGAAAAACCCCCCGCCATCGCAACGGCTTTTGCAAGAGAAATGGGGCGGGTTATTTCGTAATTTCCGGGGCGGTTGACCGGTCCCTCAACCTGAATTTCCCCCTTCTTGACCGGCACAAAGATCACATCGTTTTCCATCAGATAAGGATTATTGTCGAGCAGGCCGTTGTATTTGTAGGCAAAAAGATCGAGAATTCTTGTCGACCCTTCCCGCCTTAATTGCAGGCGGCGTGTCGAGCCGTTCGGCAACTGCCCCCCCGCATATTGAAGGGCGTCGGTAACCCGATCGGAAGGCCTGATTTTATAAACGCCCGGACGACCGACTTCTCCCAGGACATGAACATTGTAAAAAACAGGGCTTTCGGTTCCCGATCCCGCCGGATTCAGGGCGCTGAACGGAATAGAACTCGACTCCACCTCGACGGTCTGATTTTGCGAACCAAAACTCCGCACTTCCCTGCCTTTACTGTCTGCCGTGCCTGAAAGCGATTTTCGGACGCCCAGGGCCTGACCGAAGCCTTCCTGGGAAAAGGCGGAAAAAGGCATCAACAACAGGCAACCGAAGAGACAGGCGATGACAATATTGTTCCGCTGATTAAACATTTTCCCTTTGCCCCGCATATTCTATCGTTCCTGCCGGGGCCGAATTTTCTGAAAATACTCCAGAACAAAGGCAAGAAACAGGGCCGCAAAAATACTGAAGACAAAAGCGGTCATCACGATACGGCGCCGCTGGGGCTTCACCCTTTTTTCGGGAACCAGCGCCTTATCCAGCACCTCAAAAGAAATGTTTTCCCTCGCCTCTTCAATCTTGGACATCTCATACTGCTGGGAAAGCAGGCCGGCCAGAACCTTGAGAATTTCCCTCTTTTGGACCACATACTCCAGATACACCTGCTGGGGAATTCCGTGGACCACCTCCCCCTTTGGCGCCGCGGCATCCATCTTTTTCACGGTCTCCTGCAAATTCCGAATCTGTTCCGGGATGACCGCATCGGAAGAGGACGCCAGGCGCGTGGGTATGTTCCGCTCCGTTTCGGAGAATTCCAGGGGCACATCCACCTGCGCCAGGGTTGCCGATATCCGGTTCCGCTGGTAGTATTCGGAAAGTTCCTTTCCCGCCTCAAGAAGTTCGCGCCGGTTGGCCAAAAGCTGATTGCCGATGAAAACCCGCTTTCTTTTGGACTCGGTGAATTCGCTTTCATCGACGAATCGTTGCAGTTCATCCACGATGCCGTTGGCCACCTGGGTAGCCAATACGGGATCGGTAAACTCCACGCTGATCTTGACCGTCCCCTTTTTCCTGTCTTCCGAGAAGGATGCCGATTGTTTGAAACTGACGACCGCCGTCTGCAGGGAGGGTTTGTCGGCGGGATCCGCCGCCTTCCAATCGTTTTTTTCCGCGTCCCAGGCGTCTTTATAATAATATTTCATAAGATCAAACCGCGTAATGATCCTTTCGGCCATCGTCCGGCTGTGAAAAAACGCCACCAGTTTTCCCCCTGCGCCTCCTCCGCCCGTCATGCCCCCGCCAAAGCTTAGCTGGAGAGCCAGGAGCTCGGTGACCCCCACCCCCGATAAACCGCCCGAAACCAGGATCAGCGCCTCGCTCCGATAAATCTTGGGAAGAACAAGACTCCAGACAACCGAAGAAAAGGTCGTGATGAAAACCACCGCGGCAATCAACCGGATCCGTTTTCGGACAATCCGATAACCGTCAAGCACATTCACTTCGTACCCTGTATCACTCACGATTTAAAACCTCTTTACCGGCTTAAACCGGCGTCCAAGCGCCAAGCGGGTTTTTTCCCTACTCTTAAAGAACCCCTTTGTCAAAAAATATTTTCGGGCCCCGGAGTTTATTCTTGACAGTCGACGGATAAATTTTGAATATAGCCCGGCGTTTTTTGAATATTCCCGGACATTCGATAAATGAACATTTTGTGAACAGTGTTGTTCGTATGTGGTTTTTTGCCGGCGGCCTTTTCATCTCCCTGATTTCCAGACTCTTTTTTCCAGGGAGCGGGCGGTAGCCTGCCTTTGCTGACCCAAAGGGAAATTCAGCTGTTGTCCCATATTTCCTCGCCGTACGAGGAGACCTCCCAGCGGGAGCTCGCAAAAAAACCGGGGGTCTCCATCGGTTTGATCAATGCCATCTTGAAAAAATTGATCAGCCGGGGCTATATCCGGGTGAAGGCCCTGAACAAAAAGAAGCTGAATTATCTTTTGACGCCCAAGGCAACCGTTCAAATGGCGCAACGCTCCTACCAGGCGGTCCTGAATACCATCCACCGATATCGGGAGCTGGAAATCAAAATCGGATTTCTGATTTCCCATTACGTGGACAACAACCACAGGAATTTCTTCATTCACGGCGACGGCGAACTGATGGATATCGTCGAACGCGTCATGCGCAGGCATTTTAACGATTCGGCCGTTATCCTGAAGGAAAGGAGCGATGATCCCGATGTGGTGGTCTTGAACCTCACCGGCTCCACCCTCAAAGCGCCGGGAAAGGTCGTCAATATCATGGAATATATCAACAACGTGAACAAGGAGTAGTCTGATGCTCAACAACAAAAACATCCTCATCACGGGCGGCACCGGTTCTTTCGGCAAGAAGATGGTGCAGATAATCCTGGAAAACTACGCGCCCAACAAATTGATCGTCTTCAGCCGGGATGAACTCAAACAGTTCGAAATGTCCCAGCGATGGGATGCCGAAAAATATCCCTGCATCCGCTACTTTCTCGGGGATGTGCGCGACAAGGACCGGCTGATGCTCGCCTTCCGTCAGGTTGACTACGTCATCCATGCCGCCGCCTTGAAGCAGGTCCCGGCCGCGGAATACAACCCCGCAGAATGCATCAAGACAAACGTCATCGGCGCCATGAACGTGATTGAAGCGGCCATTTACAATAACGTGTCGCGGGTCATTGCCCTCTCGACGGACAAGGCCTGCAATCCCCTCAATCTCTATGGGGCCACCAAACTTTGCGCCGACAAACTGTTCTGCGCGGCCAAGGCCTATGGCGGATTCCAGAATGTCCGGTTCGCCGTGGTCCGCTACGGAAATGTTCTCGGGAGCAGGGGCTCCGTGGTCCCTTTCTTCAAAGAGAAGGCAAAGGCCGGCGTTATACCGATCACCGATCCCCGCATGACCCGTTTCTGGATCACCCTCGACCAGGCGGTCCATTTCGTCCTCATGGCGCTCAAGATCGTCCGGGGAGGCGAGGTCTTCGTGCCCCAGATTCCCTCCATGAAAATTGTCGATCTGGCGAGAGCGATCGACCCTGAATGCCGATTTGACATCATCGGGGTTCGTCCCGGCGAAAAGCTTCACGAAACGCTGATCAGCGGGGAAGAGGCCCGTCATACCGTGGAATTCAGGGAACATTTCATTATTCAAAGCCATCCGCGGTCTCTGGAGGAATTATTGTCGGCCGGCAACGGAAATGCGGGACTTTGCAGGAACGATTTCAAATACACCTCCGATCAGAACAAAGACTGGCTCACGGTTGAACAACTCCGGGACCTGATTGAAAAAACCGCCGATGACTATTCCATCGAAAAATCGCGTTGGGGCCTCGAGGCCGTTCCCCAATAGGGAAAAAATCCTCATTACGGGCGTAAGCGGCATGCTTGGGAGCAATCTCGCCCACGCATTTCGCGGGAAATTCGACCTGCTCGGATTGTATTGTTCCCATCCCGTTTCCATTGACGGGGTTGAAACGCAACGGGTCGATCTCCTGTCGCAGGACTCCCTTAAGCCCGTTGTCAAGGGCTTTAAGCCCGATGTCGTCATTCACTGCGCCTCTTTGGCGGATGTCGACTTGTGCGAAAGGAACCGGGAGCTTGCAAAAAAGACGAACATCCTGGGCACGCAGGCCGTTGTCGAAAGTCTTGAGGATTGCGACGCAAAACTCATCTACATATCAACCGACCTCGTTTACGACGGTCAAAGGGGAGATTACTCGGAGACCGACCCCCCCAGCCCTCCGAATTATTATGGGAAAAGCAAATACGAAGGAGAGCTTGAAGCGCTTAAACATCCCCATACGCTCGTTTTCCGGACAAACATCTTTGGATGGAACATTCAGGAAAAAGAAGGCCTCGCCGAATGGATTATCCATCGGCTTAAGGAGGGACAAGTGATCAAGGGTTTTGTCAATGCCCGCTTTTCTTCCATCTACACGCTGGAACTGGCATGGGTATTGGAACTGGCGGCGCGGAAAGACCTGCTCGGCATCTACAATTGCGGGAGTCCCATCGGCATTTCGAAGTACGAATTCGCCGTGAGGCTCGCCGACCGGTTTCGACTGGACCGGTCTCTTGTCGAGCCGACGCCGATCGAAGAGTTCAACTTCGACGCCAAGAGGGGAACCGACCTCACCCTCAACGTCGGCAAGCTGGCAGAGGCGCTCGATTGCGCCCTGCCGACCATCGATGATTCGATCGAGAAGTTTTACGGGGATTACAAAAGCGGCTTCCCAAAAATCATCAAGAGGAAACCCTACGCGGACGACAGCGCAAGGCGTTCCATGTCTCCTTACGGGAGGCAAAGCATCGACGACGACGATATCCGCTCCGTCATCGCGGTCCTGAAATCAAGTTATTTGACCCAGGGGCCAAAGGTCGGCGAGTTCGAGGACGCCTTGTGCCGGATTACCGGCTCAAAGTTCGCGGTGGCCGTCAATTCGGGGACCTCCGCCCTCCATATCGCCTGTCTGTCCGCCAACATCGGTCCCGGAGACGAAGTCATTACCTCTCCCAACACCTTCGTGGCCTCGGCAAACTGCATTGTCTATTGCGGGGCAAGACCCGTGTTCGGCGATATCGACCCGAGAACCTATAATCTGTCGCCGGAAACCGTGGAAATGAAAATAACCGGGCGCGTCAAGGCCGTCATCCCCGTGCATTTTGCCGGCCAGAGTTGCGATATGGAGGCAATGACACGGATTAAAAACCGGGCGGAGAAGAAGTTTGGCCATAAAATATACATCATTGAAGACGCCGCCCACGCCCTCGGCTCGACCTACAAGGGAACGCAGGTGGGTTCCTGCTCCTTTTCGGATATGGCGGTCTTGAGTTTTCATCCCGTCAAGCATATCACCACCGGCGAGGGAGGCGCCGTTCTCACCAACGATGAGGAACTCTACCGGAGGCTCAAGCGATTGCGAAACCACGGCATGACCAGCGATCCGGCCGAGTTCGTCAATCCGGAGTTGAGGTCCGACTTTCAGGCCTCAATCCCTCCCTGGTATTACGAACAGGTCGAACTCGGTTTCAACTACCGCATCACGGACATTCAGTGCGCCCTCGGCATCTCCCAGGCCCGAAAACTGCCCCGATTCATGAAGCGGAGGCGTGAAATCGTCGACCAATACAACGCCCATTTTGAGAAACTGGATCTGGCGATCACGCCTTACGAATCCGCCTTTTGTCAAAACAACTTCCATCTTTACGTCCTCCTGATCGATTTCGAGAAACGGGGTCTGCCGCGGGCCGACGTGATGGCGCAACTGGAAGAAAAGGGGGTCAAAACCCAGGTCCACTTCATCCCGGTCCATACACAGCCCCTCTTCAGGAACCGGTTCGGCACCCAACGGGGCGATTGTCCCCATGCGGAAAAATACTACGACCAGTGCCTCTCGATTCCACTCTTTCCCGCGATGTTGGACAGCGACGTTCAAAGGGTGATTCAGTCGATCCGATCGGTTGTCCAGCCGGAAAGGATTTCGCGGGTTGGCTGACCGTCCGACGAGACTTGTTTTGGGCACGGCGCAACTCGGGATGCCTTACGGAATCGCCAACCGGAAGGGCCAACCCGGTCCGTCGGAATCGGAGGAGATTGTTGCAGAGGCCTGGGAGAACGGTATCCGGGAATTTGATACGGCCCAGGACTATGGAACGAGCGAGACGGTTCTGGGGCAGGCCCTGAAAGCCCTGGGCCTTTCCCAAAAGGCTGGGGTTTTTACAAAATTTCATCCCTCACTCAATCATCTTCACGGACAAGCCCTCAAAGAGGCCCTTTCCGAAAGCCTTGAACGACTCGGGTTGTCCCAACTCTCCGGCATCCTCCTGCACCGGGAGAAATTCCTCGACCACTGGAACCGGGGCCTGGGAGAAACCCTTCTTCGTTTTAAGGAGGAAAAGGTCGTCCGGAAAATCGGGGTCTCGGTATACCGGCCGGAGAGGGCCCTTCAAGCCCTTGAAACAGAGGGGATCGATCTGGTTCAGGTTCCCATGAACCTCTTCGACCGCCGCTTTCTTGACCAGGGAGTTTTTGGCCTGGCGGAGAGGCTTGGGAAGGGCATCTATGTCCGCAGTATTTTTTTGCAGGGGCTCCTCCTCATGAAACCGGAAGAGTTGCCGGAGAAAATGGCCTTTGCAAAATCCATTTTGAAAAATCTCGATTCGGTTTGCCGTGAACTGGTGATGGAGCGCCCGGAACTCGCCCTGCTCTATATCAAATCGGCGGCCCCTCGCGCTTCCGTTGTCTTCGGCGCGGAGAGCGTGTCCCAACTGAAGCAAAACATTTCCTGTTGGAAAAGGGATGTTGACCCCTCCCTGCCAAAACGGATCCACATGGTTTTCGGTTCCGTCGACGACCGGATCCTGAATCCCGCGCTATGGCCTCCCCATTAAAACAGGAGGCCCGAATCAACGGCCGACATGGAACCGTTTTCTGGTTCACCGGTTTGGCGGGGGCCGGCAAGACGACCATCGGAAAATTGTTTTACCGGCGCCTGAAGAAAAACAGACAAAATGCCGTTTTCCTGGATGGCGATGTCCTTCGGAGGGTCTTCGACAGTCCTCTCGACCATTCGCTCGCGCACCGCAGAAAAATAGCGGCAAGAAACGCGCGCCTCTGCAAGGTCCTTTCGGATCAGGGAATTCACGTGGTTTGCGCGACCATTTCCCTGTTTCGGGCATTGCATGCGTGGAACAGGGCCCATATCAGGAATTACAGGGAAATCTTTGTCCGGGCCCCCATGAAAGTCCTCATCAAGAGAGACGCAAAAAAGCTCTACAGCAGGGCCTTGCGGGGAAAAATAAGAAATGTGATGGGCATCGACCTGCCGGCGGAAGAACCAAAAAATCCCGACGCCATCATCGACAACGACGGGACGCAAACGCCCGCTTCCCTGGCGCGGTTCCTTTTTTCGGCCTTTGAGGACGGGCGATTATGAAACCGGGTGATTATACGGAACTCGCCAAACACTATTTCCACAGACCCGGCTATTCCAAACAGGTCCTGAAGGCCCTTGCCCTTTACATGGACGCCGCCCGTGACGGGTTCCTCGTCGCCGATATCGGGGCGGGAACCGGCAAGTTGACCGGGATCCTCATGGATCTTGGTCTTTCCGGCTATGCCATCGAGCCCAATGAGGCGATGCGGGAAGAAGGGTTGCGTCTTTGCAGGGATCGCTCCCGGGTCAAATGGTCAAAAGGAACCGCCGAGGAAACGGGGTTGTCCGATGCCTCGGTCGACTGGATTTTGATGGCCTCGTCTTTTCACTGGACGAATTCCATCGCCGCACTCGCCGAGTTTCACCGCATTTTAAGACCGGGAGGGTTTTTTAGCGCCTTATGGAATCCGCGTGACCTGGAAAAAAGCCCCTTGCAGAAGCGGATCGAGGAAATTGTCTGTGCGATGGCGCCCGGTTTGAAGAGGGTTTCTTCCGGTGCGGAAAAATACACCCGGGGCCTCGAACAAACGCTCATCGGCACCGGCCACTTTCATCATCCAATCTTTATGGAGGCCCCGCACGAAGAAACGATGGATCGGCAAAGATACCTCGGCGTTTGGAGGTCGGTGAATGACCTGCAGGCGCAGGCCGGCGAACTCAAATTTCAGGAAATACTCGACCGGATTGAAAGTGAAATTTCGGGCCTCGATCGCATTGTTGTGCCGTACAAGACTCGCGCGTGGACTGTCCAAAAAAAACTTCAATGACGGTTCGCTTTGGAACCAAGGCGGAAACGCTGGAACGCCTCGAGGCGGTCCTAAAGTCGGCAAGGGTTCTCCCTCAAATCCGGATGACGGTGAAAGAATGGGAGGAATCGCCATCCCGAATGATCCACCGGATTCGGGAGGCCGGGTGGCTGGATGAGATTCCATTGATTGTGCGAAGCAGTGCGTATGTTGAGGATTCTTTCAAGGAATCCATGGCCGGCCGCCATCTTTCTGTAAAGGATGTGAGCGGAGAGAGGGCGGTCCGCAAGGCAATCTCAAAGGTCATTCAATCTTACGGCATCGGGAACGACGGGGACCAGGTGTTCCTTCAACCGATGTTGCAGGATGTCGCCTTAAGCGGAGTGGCCTTCAGCAGGGATCCGAATACCGGCGGACCCTACATCGTCGTTAATTACGATGATGCCGGCCGGGGGACATCCACGGTCACTTCAGGCGGATCAAACAACCTGAAGATGTTTTACTGTTACAAGCACAGAAAAGCGCCTTCTCCTCAATGGGGCAGGATCGTCAAACTGGTTTGGGAGCTGGAATCTCTCCTGGAAACGGATTCTCTTGATATCGAATTTGCCGTCGGCGCCGAAGGTCATCTCTATCTCCTGCAGGCCCGTCCTCTCGTGGGTGTTCCCAAACCCGACATCTCGACGGAAAGGCACGAAAAGGCCCTGGGGATGATTTACCGCAAGATAAAAGAATCCATGCAACCGCACCCATACCTCCACGGCTCAAAAACCATTTATGGCGTCATGCCCGACTGGAATCCGGCCGAGATGATCGGCGTTCGGCCTCGTCCCCTGACCCTGTCCCTCTATAAAGAACTGATCACGGACAGCATTTGGGCCTACCAGAGGGATAACTACGGCTATAAAAGCCTCCGAAGCTTCCCTTTATTGATCAGTTTTCACGGATTCCCTTACATCGACGTCCGCGTTGACTTCAACTCATTCGTTCCCGCGGATATTGACGCCGAGCTCTCGGAGCGTTTGGTGAATTACTACCTCAAGTCTCTTCTGGAGTCTCCGACCGACCATGACAAGGTCGAATTTGAAATTCTTTATACGTGCTACACCTTTGATTTCACCGCCCGTTCCGAAGAGCTCCGGAAAAACGGCTTCAGCAAACCGGATTGCGCCCGTTTGGAAAAAAGTCTTGGCGCGCTCACCAACAGAATTATTCACGGCGAAGACGGGCTATGGCATGAGGACCTGGAGAAGATAAATGATCTTCAAAAGCGCCATTCCGTCATCATGCAAAGCCCGCAGAACAATGTCTCGAAAATCTACTGGCTCCTGGAAGATTGCAAGCGGTACGGAACCCTTCCCTTCGCCGGTTTGGCGCGCACCGGATTCATTGCCGTGCAACTTCTTCAATCGTTACAGCGTGTCGGCATCCTTAACCGGTCCGAATATGACCTCTTTACAAGAAGTTTGAATACGATCGGCTCACAGATGAATCAGGACTTTCAATATTTAAGCCGCAAGACCTTTTTAAAAAAATACGGCCACTTGAGGCCCGGGACCTACGACATTCTGTCCCCCCGGTACGACGAGGAACCCGATCAGTACTTCACATGGGCCCCCTCCCCAAAAAAGAACCGCCGGGAAAATCGCCGATTTATTCCGTCTCCGGATCAACTGCGGCAAACCGGCAAACTTCTGAAACATCACCCGTTGCAACTGGATGCCCATGAGCTTTATGATTTCATCGGCAAGGCCGTCGCGGCAAGGGAATATGCCAAATTTATCTTTACCGTCAACGTCAGCGAGATCCTCAAATTATTCAGGGAACTGGGGAATGAAAACGGATTCAGCCCTGAACAATGCTCCTACGCGGATATCAACTGCATCAAGGAGCTTTATTCGTCGAGCGCGGATGCCGCGTCGGTTTTGAAGAAAAGCATCGCCTCGGGACAGGAAAATTATTCGCTCACAAGAAGCCTGTCCCTGCCCCCCCTGATTACGAAACCGGAGGATGTATGGCATTTCCACCTGCCCGAGAGCGCGCCGAATTTTATCACCCTCCAAAAGGCCAGAGGCCCGGTGGCCCACGTCCACCATGAGAACCGCCAAAAACTCGTCGGCAGTATTCTCATGATACCGAGCGCGGACCCGGGCTATGACTGGGTTTTCTCCCGTCGCATCGCCGCGTTGATTACGATGTACGGCGGGGCCAACTCCCACATGGCTGTCCGGGCGGGTGAACTTGGCGTTCCGGCGGTGATCGGCGCCGGGGAAATTTTCTATTCAAGATGGGCAAAGGCCGAGATGCTTGATATCGACTGTTCCGACAAGAGGGTATCCGTCATCCGATGAGGTTCATCGGCGTCACCCAGCGCGTGGGAACCTCGGAGAACAGGGAGCGTCGCGATCAACTGGATCAGCGATGGATCGCCTTCCTTTTACAATGCGGATTCACTCCTTATCCCATTCCCAATCATGTGAGATCGGCCGAGTCGCTCGTACGATCGATCGCCTGTCATGGAATCCTGTTGACGGGTGGAAATAACCTTCTTGACTATGGGGGGGATGCCCCGGAGCGCGACGAAACCGAGCTGTTTCTCCTCAAGCATGCGTTGGACAGGAATCTGCCGCTTCTCGGCATTTGCAGAGGAATGCAACTGATCCAGCATTTCTTTGGAATCCGGTTGACCCAGGTTGAGGGCCACATAACACCAACACTCAAGATCACCGTGAACGGAACCGAGCGGGAAGTTCCCAGCTACCACAGGATGGGGACGACTGAAACAACCGATGTTTTGGATGTATGGGCGGCGGCCCCTGACGGAGTCGTCAAGGCGGTTCGGCATAAAACGAGACCCATTCAAGGACTCATGTGGCACCCGGAAAGGATCCACCCGTTCGCGCCCCCGGACATCGAGTTCGTGAGAGAATTTTACACCCGGTGAAATCCTGATCGATGAAGGCCATCATCCTTGCCGCGGGTCGGGGGTCGCGACTCGGTCCCCTGACCGATGATCGCCCCAAGGCGATGGTCGCCTACAACGGCAAGCCGATGATTACCCGCATTTTGGAGACCCTGCGACACTGCCGGATCGACGATATTACGGTTGTCAAGGGATATAAGGCGGAGGCCTTGAAAACGGACGGCGCAAAAAGCATCCTCAATGAGCGGTATGCCGCAACAAACATGGTCGCCACGTTATTCTGCGCGGAACAGGAAATGGATGATGACGTCATTATTTCTTATGCAGATATCGTTTACGAGCCTGCTATTCTTCAAACGCTGATCGACGAGCCTTCCGACTTTGCCGTTGTTGTCGACAAGGAATGGAAAACCCTCTGGTCAAGAAGAGGGCTCGACCCCCTCAAGGATGCCGAGACGCTTAAGCTCAATCGACAGGGGTATATTTTGGAGATCGGGAAGAAGCCGGCGACATATCAGGAAATCCAGGGGCAATATATAGGACTTCTTAAAATCCGACGCTCGATCACGAATAGGATTCGCGCGCTTTACCGCCGGATGGACCGTGATCGCCTCTATGACGGCGCCCGATTCGATCAGATGTACATGACGACATTTATTCAGCACCTCATCCATCTTTCCGTGCCTGTGAAGGCCGTGCCGATTTCCGGCGGATGGAGGGAAATTGACACGCCGGAGGACCTGAAAACCTAGAATCCATGACTCCTTGCCTGTTTTCAACCGGAACGGCGCGGGGGGGAACGGGTCTTGTGACCCGTATGTTGTCCGTCAGTCCCCTGGTGGATATCGCCCTGGATCCCTTTCTTCCCCTTTTCCGTTCTTACCGGTCGGCCATTATCAGACATCACGGTTCGGAAAAAATGAGGCAAACCTGCAACAACCCCGATGCGCCCTTCGCGGATTACTATTTTTCCCAAGAACAGCTTGACGTGCTGGACGCCATTCAGAATGCCCCCCTGGATGTCCCGTTTCAGCGCCAGGAGCGGCCCGCCCTGCTGGACCTGCTCCGGCAGAGGGCGCGGCTCTCTTCGGGGGATCTTGTCCCCCTGATGGATTCCCTTGTCGGGGACACCTATCGCGATTTTTTTCTCAACGGCTTGCGGCTCATTCAAAAGACGCGAAAGGGCGCCAAAACCCAATGGGTCGGACTGCACGAAAATTGGACGGTCGAATTTCTTTTGCCGCTCGCCAACGCCTTCCCGGAGGGGCGGTTTTTGATCATCCTCCGGGATCCGCGCGCCGTCATCGCTTCCAATCTGCACGTTTCGAACTCTTCCGAGAGAGGGCATATTGCATCCTACGCGCGGTGCATCAGAAAACAGATGGCCTGCGCCCTCTACTATCAAACGCTTCCGGTGTTTCGAAACCGGCTCGTCCTTTTGCGCTATGAGGATCTCATCCGGGATCCGGAGGGAAAATGCAAAGAGCTGTGCCGCTTTCTCGAGATCCCTTTTCACCCGGATATGCTGGATACCCACAAGTATGTCGATCCCGCAACGGGAGAGACTTACAATGGTTACAGCAGTTTTGAGCCTGTGGCCCACGGTTTTAAAGAGCATCGCATCGGCCGATGGCGCCAACACCTCCCAAACGACCAGGTCCGGTTGATCGACTTTATTTGCGGGTTTGAGATGGAGTTCTTTGGATATGAACCGCTGGATCATTCCGAATCCGCCCCGCTGGATCCCGGGATACTTTCCGCCCTCATCAAAGACGGACAAGAGCCGAAGTCATGGCGGACCGACTTCGGTCTGCCTGAAAAAGATTATGGATTTGAATTCCTCCGGCGGGGACTTCTGCTCTCACCGGACTTTATGTTTGAGGAGCCCCTTGTGAGAAAGGCGTTTCTCTATAAAGAAGTTTATTCGGCGCTGAAGACTTCATGTCATCGGACTTGAAAAGCAAGATTACGGCAGGACTCCGGATGCAGGAGCGGGCCCGGAGGAGAATTCCGGGCATGACACAGCTCCTCTCCAAGAGACCCGATCAGTTTGCGCCGGGAGTGTGGCCGGGGTACTTCAGTCGCGCAAAGGGCGCCGAGGTCTGGGATCTGGACGGTAATCGTTATATCGACATGAGTCTGGGCGGAATCGGCGCCAATGTCCTCGGATACGCCGACCCGGATGTCGACGCCGCCGTCAAAGAGACCCTTGAGGCCGGAACGAGTTGCACGCTCAACGGCCCGGAAGAGGTCGAGTTGGCCGAACTGTTGTGCGAACTTCATCCCTGGGCGGAGATGGCGCGGTTCGCGCGCACCGGAGGAGAATCGATGGCGATCGCCGTCCGCATTGCGCGATGCCATACCGGCCGCGACAAGATCGCCTTTTGCGGTTATCATGGTTGGCACGATTGGTATCTGGCGGCAAACCTGGGGACCGAAAACGCCCTTGGGGAGCATCTTCTATCGGGCCTCAAACCTGCGGGGGTTCCGCAAGGTTTGAAGGGGACGGCCCTCCCCTTCCGCTATAATTGTCCCGATGAATTAAACACGATCATGGCCCGACATAAACGGGAAATCGCCGCCATCGTCATGGAGCCGATTCGCAACACCCAACCCCTCCCCGGCTTTCTGGAGAAGGTGCGGGCGACAGCGGACGAGGTCGGGGCGGTTCTCATCTTTGACGAGATTTCATCCGGGTTCCGGTTGGCGTGCGGAGGGGCGCACCTCGTCCTGGGCGTGACCCCCGACATGGCGGTATTCTCCAAGGCCCTGGGGAACGGCTACCCGATCGGAGCGGTCATTGGACGGGCGGAAGTCATGGAAGCGGCCCAGAATACCTTCATCAGCAGCACCTACTGGACCGAACGGATCGGCCCCACGGCGGCCCTAGCGATGATCCGAAAATACCGCCGCTACCGGGTGCAGGAACATTTGGCCGAGATCGGAGGAACCGTGCAAACCGGTTGGCGGACTTTGGGCGAAAGGCGCCGGTTGCCGCTCCAGGTGGGAGGGATCCTGCCAATGGGTCATCTTGAATTTCAGGATGCGAAGAAACTTGCCCTCAAGGCCCTGTTTGTTCAGCGAATGCTGGAGAGAGGTTATCTTGCTTCCACCGCCTTCTACTCGATGTATGCCCACCAGGCGGAACAGGTCGCCTCATACCTGAAGGCCGCCGATGAGGTTTTTAAAGAAATGGCCGATCTCCTGCAATCCGACCGGGTTGAAGAGTCCCTGAAGGGTCCACCGGCCGCGGCCGGTTTCCAACGATTGACTTGAGGCGGCAGGGCCGCCAACCAGATGATCCGAATGGCACTTCAAACCGTCCGCCGACTTCTTTGTAAAACGCAAAGAAGTTGCAAAGTAAGCATCTGAACAATGTCGTTTAAAGTTCTCATGCGGGTGGATGCCGGGCCGATTGCCGGTTACGGTCATTTTATGCGCTCGCTGGCCCTCGCCCAGGCGCTACGAAGGAAAGGCCATGATGTCCTTTTTGTGTCACAGGCCCTGTCTGACAGTCTGGTAGCCGGGCTCAAACGGCAAAAATTGACCGTAAGGCGGCTTGAATCGGGTCTGCCGCTACGGGAGGATGCCTTGGCGACAAGCCGGATGGCCGTTGCGGAATCGTGCCGGTGGATCGTGATGGACGGTTATTCTTTTGATACCGAATACCAACGCCTTTTGAAGAAAGGCGGCTCGCTCCTCTTTTGCATCGATGAACTGGCCGACCGACGTCAATTGGCCGATATTGTCCTGAATCAGACCCATGACGCCGAAAACCTGTTCACGTACAACACGGAGCAGGGCGCCGTTCTGCTCCTGGGCAGTCGCTATGCGTTGTTGCGGGAAGAGTTTCTCCGGCGGGGGCGCGCCGTCCATCCCCCAAAGCCCCGAAACCGGAACATTTTAATCACGATGGGTGCGGGAGATCGTCACAACCAGGCCGCCAGGGTCATCGAAGCGATAGCGACCGTGAATCAGGGAAGATGGCGCGTGAAAATTGTTGCGGGTGATGTGAATCCGAATGAACGCCTTCTCCGGCGCCTGATCGCCGGCCTGAACGGTTCTAATGAATTGGTCGGATCGAACGGTAATATGCCGACGCTCATGACATGGGCGGATCTGGCCGTCAGCGCCGGTGGGAGCACCTGTTGGGAGATCTGTTTTTTGGGACTGCCCGCCATTCTCATCTCCACGGCGGCAAACCAGAGGTTTATTGCGTCAAGCCTGCACGCCTCGGGATGCGCCCTGCATCTGGGGCGGCATGAGGAGGTCGTCATCCCCCAAATCGCGGAGGCCGTCTCCCGCTTGATGGAAGATCCCGCCCGGCGGACAACGATGTCCCGACGCGGCCGGGAGATTGTGGACGGCGCCGGGGCGGACCGCGCAGTGGCCGCCATGGAGGAATTTTCATGAAAGCCGGAAAAATGGCGGCGGTCCTGGCGTGCCGCAATCAATCGCTTCGCCTGTATGCGAAACCGCTTCAAACCCTGGATGTCAAAACGGGCCTGACCATTCTCGATTTCCTGATCCGTCAATTGAAGCAGATCCCCATCCTTTCAGGCATTGTCCTGGCCATTTCCGAGAAGGAAGAAAATGCCGTCTATCGGACAGTCGCGCGTCGCCACGAGATTCCCTTTGTCATCGGGGATGATCATGATGCCCTTGGCCGGCTGTTACGGGGCGCGGAATCGGTGCAAGCCGACCAGGTGTTCCGTGTGACAACGGAGAGTCCGTATTGCTACCTCGATAACCTTGAGGAGGTCTACCGGCATCATTGCGACAACGGCCTCGACCATTCCGTCATTTTGGGAGTCCCCGATGGGGCCTACTACGAAATTATCCGTTACGATGCCCTGAAGAAAAGCTGGGAGCTGGGGGAAAAGAGGCACCGGAGTGAGTTTTGCACTTCATACATTCATGAACACCCCGACCAGTTCAAGATAAAAAAACAGGGTGTCCCGGAGGAGGTCCGAAGCGGGGACGTGCGTCTGACCGTTGACTGGCCCGAGGATCTGATCGTTTTACGCAGGGTGTACGAAGATCTCCGGCTGAATCCCGACAAGCCCGTCTCCATAGAAAAGATTATCGCGTATCTTCGCTCCCATCCGGAGATCAACGCCCTCAACAACCGGATCGATTCGGGCGCGGGAAGGATCTGGTATTAAAGGATGCGCATCGTCTATTTCGGCAACAATCGGAACGGCCTCAACATCCTCCGTTGGCTTAAAGAGATGAGGGAAGAGGTTGTGGGATTGGTGATCCATCCCGACGAAAAGGGAAGGTATGTATCGGATATTGTCCGAACGGCAGAGCTCGGCAAGGACCGGATCTGGCCGGCTCCATCGCTCAAAGAGACCCGGACAATCGCCGGTCTCCGGGAGCTCCGACCCGATGTCGGCATCAGCATCAATTTTGGCTATCGTTTACAACCGGCCGTTATCGGGCTCTTCCCCCTGGGGTGCCTTAATCTTCATACGGGTTATCTCCCTTATAACCGGGGGGCCCATCCCAATGTCTGGAGCCTTGTTGAAGGGACACCGGCCGGGGTGACCCTCCATTACATGGACGAAGGGATGGATACGGGCGGGATTATCGCAAAGGAGCGGGTTGAGGCGGCCTGGACCGATACCGGGGCATCGTTATACGGCAAATTGGAGGCGGCCTCCCTCTCCCTGTTTCAAAAGACCTGGCCCCGGATCCGGCGGGGAGAGAGACTCCCCTCCACCCCTCAACAGCGAGGCGAAGGGACGTTCCACCGTGCCCGGGATCTGCAGACCCTCGATCCTATCGATCTGGACAAGCACTACCGCGCGAGGGACTTGATCAACCTGCTCCGTGCCCGGACCTTTGCGCCCTATTCGGGGGCCTATTTTGAGGAGAAGGGAGAGAAGATCTACATACGGATCTCCCTATTGAGAGAAGAAGAGATGAGAAGGGAGAGGGGGCTCCATTGACGACGCCGTCGCCTTTTATAGAAATCCAGGGCCGAAAAATAGGAACGGGGCGGCCGGCCTATATCGTGGCAGAGATATCGGCCAATCATAACCAGAGCTACGAGACCGCCGTCAAAATGGTCCATGCGGCCAAAGAGGCGGGGGCCGATGCCGTCAAATTGCAAACCTACACCCCGGACACCATGACCATTGACTGCGATAACGCCCATTTTCAGATCGGCGCGGGGAACAACTGGGCCGGCCAGACCTTATACCAGCTGTATAGCAAGGCTTATACCCCGTGGGATTGGCAACCCAGGCTGAAGCGTCTGGCCGATCAGCTCGGGTTGCACTGTTTTTCGAGCCCTTTCGATGTCACGGCGGTCGATTTTCTGGAAGAGATCGGCGTTCCGGCGTACAAGATCGCCTCGTTCGAGTTGGTGGATATTCCCCTGATTCAATATATCGCGCGGAAAGGGAGGCCGATTATCCTGTCAACCGGATTGGCGGAGCGATCGGAGATTGAAGAAGCGGTCCGGGCGATCCGTGCTACCGGTAATTCGCAAATAGCCCTTCTCAAGTGCACCAGCGCCTACCCTGCCCCTCCCGAGGAGATGAATCTCAAGACGATCCCACAGATGATCGAAGATTTTGGCGTTCCATGTGGTCTTTCGGATCATACCCTAGGCCATGCGGTGGCGGTGGCCGGCGTCGCCCTGGGCGCCTCCATCGTTGAAAAGCATTTCACCCTCTCCCGGGGCATGGAAAGTCCGGATGCAGGGTTTTCCCTGGAGCCGCATGAATTCAGGGATCTCGTGGACGGTATTCGCACCGTGGAGAAGGCCATGGGCCAGGTGCGGTATCACCCCACGGCAAAAGAACTCAACAACCGGGTCTTCCGCCGGTCCCTTTTCGTGGTTCAGGATGTGAAGGCGGGGGACAGGATCTCATCGGAAAATGTTCGGTCGATCCGCCCGGGAAACGGTCTGCCTCCCCGGCGCTATCCCGAGGTCGTAAACAGGAGATTCACGCGGGATGTGCGGCGCGGGACTCCGCTTGCGGCCGATCTTGTTGAGATGAAAACCGTTTAGTCTCATGAACACAGCGGACAAAATGGCGCTTCGACACGACACCGGCACAGTTGCAATCGGGAGAGAGGATATCTTTGCCGTTTGGAACAATATGGAACGCGCCGTCAAAAGGGTGGAGGACGAGAACCTCGGCGAGGCCATGATGAGCCTTATGAAAAAACTCTTTCCGTTACCTTTAAGCCTCACCGGAAACGGGGTTCGCCAAGCCTTCGATATCTTAAGCGAGGTTGCGGTAATAAAAAGACGGGAGATCCCTACAGGGTATCAGGCGTTCGATTGGAAGGTCCCCAGGGAATGGAATATTCAGGGGGCTTCCATCAGGAATTCACGGGGCGAGACGATCGTGGATTTAAAGAATTCAAATTTGCATGTGCTGAACTACAGTATTCCGTATTCGGGGAGACTGACCCTTGAGGAATTGCGCCCTCATCTTTTTACGAATCCGGATCAGCCTGACGCCATCCCTTATGTGACCAGCTATTACCGGGAGCAATGGGGGTTCTGCTTAAGTCAAAGACAGCTCGATTCCCTCCCGGATGATGTCTATGAAGTCTTCATCGACAGCCGTTTGTCCCAAGGCTCTCTGACCCTGGCCGATGCGGTGATTCCCGGTTTTTCAGACAGGGAAATTCTCTTTTCGACTTATATCTGCCATCCCTCGCAGGCGGACGACAACCTCTCGGGAGTCGTCCTCACCGCATTTCTCTGCAACATTCTCTCGCCGATGAAACTGCGCTACACGTATCGCTTTGTCTTCGTCCCGGAGACAATCGGCGCCATCGTCTACCTGCATCAGGAAGGAGACCATCTGCGCAAGAAACTCCATGCCGGTTATGTGCTCACCTGCGTCGGCGATCCGGGCCCCTACACCTACAAACGGTCGTTGCGGGCCGACACCATCGCGGACCGGGCGGCCGAACATTGTCTGGGCCATCTTGGAAAGGACGGCCGGGTGAACATCGTCGATTTTTTCCCCAGCGGCAGTGATGAAACGCAATACTGCTCTCCCGGCTTCGCCCTTCCGGTGGGATCGCTGATGAGGTCCCGATACCAGAAATTTCCGGAGTATCATTCGTCGCTCGACAACATGAATTTTGTCAAGCCGGACGCCATGGCGGATTCATTAAGAATGTGCCTAAGGATTATTCAGGCGCTTGAACTGAACGACACTTTTCTGAACCGATCCCCTTATTGTGAACCGCATTTGAGCAAACATAAATTGTATCCCACGATCGGGGCGGGACAATTTTTACCAAAAGATGTTGAGAGAACAAGATATCTGCTGGCTTATTCGAATGGGGAGCGGGACCTCATCAGTATCGCTTCATCCGCCAATCAGCCGGTCTGGAGTTTTGCCCCTCAAATTGAGGCCCTGGTCAAGGCAGGTCTTCTGGGGACAGCATCGTGAGGAGCGTTCTCTACGTTTCGGAATCCTATACCCCGCACGACAGGCGGTTTTTGAAGGCGATCGGCCGGCAGATCGGGAAGACATGGTTTGCCCCCGTCAATGGTTCTCAAGTCCTGAAGAATCTGACCCTTCCCCCTTCCGTCGCTCTCTGGCCCGGAATCGGTCAGCCGGTGAGCCTGTGGCAGGAACTCGCAGAGCGCCACGATGTCCACGTCGTCCACGCGGGTCCTTTAAACAGCGTGTTGCCCCGGATCGTCGGACAGATCGATCGGCCGTTGGTCGGAATGTCATGGGGAAGCGACATCCTGGCCATGGATTCGGAAACGGCGGATTCAAGAGAACAATTGCTCCGAAATCTTCTTGAGGTGAACGCACTGATTGTCGATTGCGGGTCCGTTCTGAAAAAACTCGATGGATGGATGCCCGATCTCCGCATTCCGACCATGCGGTTCCCATGGGGAGTGGAGCTGGATCGGTTCCGGGATCTGCCCGGAACCCGTTCCCGCGCGCTTCGACAAGGCCTGGGATGGACCGACAATACGGTGTTGATTTCCACGCGATCGTGGTTGCCCCATTATGGAATTCCGGTTCTCGTTGAAGCCTTTTCCCTTCTTCGGGAGCGACTTCCGAAAGTCAGGCTGATCCTGGCCGGAGACGGCCCGTTGCGGGACGAGATCCGTAAGCAGATCAAACAGTTGAAATTGGACGGAAGTATTCACTCCCCCGGGTGGATCGACGAGGAGGAGCTTCCCGTATGGTACGGCGCCTCCGATTTTTACATCAGCTCTTCATTGCGGGACGGGAGTTCCGTCTCCCTGCTTGAGGCGATGGCCTGCGGCCTGCCGGTTATCGTCCACCGGGAACACGGCAATCTTGAATGGGTCAGGGATGGGGAAAACGGCTGGCTGGTCGATTGCGCCAGCGCGAAGGATATTTGCGCGGCCGTCCTGA
The DNA here is from genome assembly GCA_016183175.1 of Deltaproteobacteria bacterium. Taxonomy (NCBI): domain Bacteria; kingdom Pseudomonadati; phylum Myxococcota; class Myxococcia; species Deltaproteobacteria bacterium. Next base: position 47,725 of record JACPFC010000026.1, on the reverse strand, counting down.
ACGCCGTTTCCGGAAAAACCCGGCGGGAAGAGATGGGAACGGCAAATCGGAAAAAAATCATGAAAGAGGCGGACTGGGAACGCCATGCCCAAAACATCCCGCGAGCCTACCGTATGGCCCGGGAGCATTATCAGAACAGGAAAAGCCGGCGACCGGAAAAAAATTCCGCGGTGCAATGATCCAATCCCTTGAAAAATCTTTTTTGGGAGGGAAATACACGGTGATCGCCGAGATTGCCGGGGGCCACATGGGTTCGCCGGATCAGTGTCTGGAGCTCGTTCTCGCGGCCATCCGGTGCCGTGCGGACGCCGTCAAATTCCAGTTCTACAAGGCGGACGAACTTTGCAACCCCGACCACGCCGATTACGCCCTTTTCAAGAAACTGGAATTCGGAATGGACACATGGAGGAAGATCTTCGCGAGATTGCGCGAGGCCGGAGTAGCAATCTTTGCCGATATTTTCGGCCCCGATTCCTTTGAAGAGGCCCGAACGCTCGGGACCGATGCCTTCAAACTGCATGCGGCGGATCTGGACAACGCCTGTCTCGTGGAGGCGGTTGCAAAGTCGGGAAAGCCGGTTCTTTTGGGCATTGGCGGCCACAAACGCGTTGAAATCTACCGAACGGTCAAACGGATCCGTTCATTTTCCCCCGACAGCCCCGTTGTTTTCCTGCCGGGGCACCAGTTATTCCCGACCCCTCCCTCGGAGCACAGCCTGGATGAGATCAGGTGGTTTTCCCAAACCTATAAAGATATGGGCGTGATCGTCGGTTGCGCCGATCACATTGACGGAGGAGACCCTTTGGCCGTTGCCTTTCCGTTGGCGGCCATCGGGGCCGGGGCGGTCGTCATCGAAAAACATCTGACCCTTGACCGCTCCCGGCGCTGGGAGGACTATGAGTCGGCTGTGGAACCGGAGGATTTTGCCCGACTCGTCTCTCTCGTCCGGGGGCTCGAGGCCGTCAGCCGTAAATTTCCCGTCTGGACGGAAGGGCGGCAGAGGTATCGGGAAAAGGCGGCCAAGACATACTTTTCCGCCGGCGCGCTGGAGGCCGGCGCACCCCTTGAGTGTGAAAAGCTGAAATTCGTTCGCCCCACGAAATTTTCCAATCCCCTCCCCTCGGACTTTGTCTCCCGGCGGCGGACCGCCGGGCGAATAGGAAAAAACAGCCTCATCAACGGTCTCGATATCCGGCAGAATGTCGGGATTCTCATCAACTGCAGGACCCAATCCACCCGGCTCCCCCAAAAGGCCTTGAAAAAGATCTGCGGGAGGGAAACGATTGCCCTCTTGATCGAGAGGATGAAACACTGTTCCCGGGCAGACCAGGTCATCCTCTGCACCACGGAAAAACCGGAAGACGACATCCTTGCAGAAATTGCCGCCCGGGAGGGGATCCGGGTTTTTCGGGGACCGGATGAAAATGTAGCCCATCGGTTGCTCCTCGCCGGACAAAAATTCGGCCTCGACCATGTGGTTCGCGTCACCGGAGACGACCTCTTGCGGGACGTTCCCCTGATCGATCGGGCAATCGAATCCCACCTGAAGAATCACGCCGATTACACGGCGATGACCGGGGTTACCTACAGTTGCGATACGGAGATTATCAGCCTGCGGGCCCTGGAAACCATCGTTGAAAGGGCGGGCTACCCCGAAAACACCGAATATCTCACCTGGTATCTGGATGATGAGACCGCCTTTGTCGTGAATAAATTTGAGGCCCCGTCCGAATATCGGCGGGACTACCGGCTGACCCTCGACACCGAGGAGGATCTCAACCTCTTCAAGGCGCTCCACGAAGCCTTGTACCGGCCCGGGAAACCGGTGGACTTGAGGGAGGCGCTGAATTATATGGATCAACATCCGGAGACGGCGAGGATGAACGCGCACATCCGGCCGAAGTTGTCCCGAAGCGAACTGGATACGAGTTTGAAAATCTGATGGGAACCATCAAAATCAGCGGCCGGGAGATCGGCGCCGATCATCCGACCTACTTCGTCGCGGACATCGCCGCCAATCATGACGGAGACCTGGATCGGGCAAAAAAACTGATCGGTCTGGCCAAAGAGGCGAAGGCCGATGCCGCCAAATTCCAGAATTTCCAGGCCCCCAAAATCGTGAGCGATTACGGATTCAGGAACCTTGGCCGGCGGCAGGCCCATCAGTCCGGCTGGAAAAAATCGGTCTTCGAGGCCTACCAAGACTACAGTATTTCACGGGACTGGACCCCCGTTTTAAAGGAAGAATGCGCCCGGGTCGGGATCGATTATTTCTCCTCGCCTTACGACTTCGAGAGCGTCGACCATCTTGATCCCTTTGTCGATGTCTACAAGATAGGCTCGGGGGACATTACCTGGATTGAGATGCTCCAATACATTGCGGGAAAAGGGAAACCTGTACTCCTCGCCACCGGGGCCGCTTCGCCCGATGATGTCCGGTTGGCTGTCGAATCTATTCTTAAAATCAATCCCCATCTTGTACTCATGCAGTGCAACACGAATTACACCGCAAGCCCGGAAAACTACAAATACGTGAATCTTCGTGTCCTCCAAACCTACCGATCTCTCTATCCCGATCTTGTCCTTGGACTCTCGGACCATACATTCGGCCCGGCTACGACCCTAGGAGCCGTGGCCCTTGGAGCAAGGGTCGTGGAAAAACATTTCACGGATGACAATAATCGCGAGGGGCCGGACCACAAATTCGCCATGAATCCCACAACGTGGCGGGAAATGGTGGAGCTGACAAGGCTTCTGGAGGTCTCGCTGGGAGACGGGGTGAAACGGGTTGAAGAAAACGAGAGGGAGAGTCTTGTTGTCCAGCAGCGTTGTCTCCGGGCAAAATGCGACCTGCCCGCAGGTCATCTGTTGCAACGCAAAGATATCGACGTGCTCCGCCCGGCGCCGGAAGGAAGCATCAAGCCCCCGTCTCTCGACGCCGTCGTGGGCCGCAAAACGATTCACAGGATTGTCGGGGGGGACGTGATCCGATGGACCAGCCTGGAACAATAGCAAAAGAAATCCGGTTGAATCCTCTCACGGATAAAGAGGTGACGCCGGATTATGTCTCCTGGCTGAACAACCCTGAAATTCGCCGATATCTCGGGATCCGTCATCGCCGCGAACCGCTGAAGCAGGAGGACGTAATCCGGTTTCTGGAGGACTGCGAGTCCAAAAAACGCCACCACTGGGGGATTTATTATCAGGGGCGGCATATCGGCAATGTCTCCTGCTCCGCCTGGAGTCGTGAGAACAGGTGGATTGACATCTCTTACCTCATCGGCGATAGAAACGTTCAGGGAAGGGGAATTGCCACTTTGGCCGTGGGGGCGGCCATGAGATATCTTTTTGAAAGAAGGGAGTACCACCGGGTTCAGGCCGGCGCGATTGTCGAAAACAGGGCCTCCATCCGCGTCATGGAAAAACTGCGGATGCGCAAAGACGCCCAACTGCGCGGGAACGCGTATCTTCCGGCCGAGAACCGGTTTGCGGATGAAGTGATTTACAGCGCCCTGAAAGAGGAGTGGATTCCCCCCTTTGCGGAAATTAACGATATCCCTGTTTTGCCCATGCGCTGGGAAAAAACCAACACAAAAAAGGAGTCACGATGCAAAAACTAAGAATCAGAAAAGGCAAGGGGTTTGAGAAGAGCCCGCTTGCGGCAGTATACCAATCCGGCGATCTGACCATTGAGGCCGATCCCGATGTGACCCGCCTGAATTTCCCCGACGGCCGATCCGCTTTTTTGGCGGGGCGGGTTATCGGCATTCGTAGCGCCTCCGGAGCCCTCGAGGGGGCCTCGCCGGGCTCTCTTCAGGATTATATCTCTTCGCATTCCGTGGAAGAGTGCCGCAATGTTTTCGAGGGACGCTATCTCCTTGCCGTCGTCCGGGAGGGCGGCTGTGAGACAACGCTCGATCAGTTTGCGCAGTCGGATCTCTTCATCGTGAAATCTCCGGAGGGGGTTCTTCTGGCCAACGACCTTGACCTTCTCCCGGTTCGAAAGTGCGGCCGATACAACCAGGAGGCGATCGCCCATTTTCTCACCGTCTACGGCTACCGTCCCCCCAAGCAACATACCTTCTACTCGGGTATCAGCCGGCTCGGCGTGGGACAGACCGCGCGCCTCCGGGGAACCTCCCTTGAAATAGGGGAATCGGAATTCAAAGGGACCCCCATCGGCCTTTACGGCGATCGGGAACTGGAGGAATACTCGGAGACGCTCCTCGATGCGGTGGAAAAGCGGGGGTCCCGTTACGGCAACGTCGTTTATCTCTCCTCGGGATGGGACTCGACCTCTCTGCTCGCCTGTCTCGTTCATCTTTTCGGCGCCCGGAAGGTCCGCGCGGTCATCGGACGGATGAACTACAACGAACGGAGCGGCATCATCAACCAGTTCGAACTGGACCGCGCGAAAAAGGTCGCGGACTATTTTGGAGTGCGTCTGGACATTGCGGAATTCGACTATTGGAAAAAAGGGCCGGAATACCTTGAGGAGTGCCGCGGCGCCTTCCGATCGCAACATATTTCAAGCATTACCGCTTTGAACCACATGCGCCTGGCGGCAAAAATCGCCCAGACCTCCGACGGCGGCGAATCGGCGTTTGTCGGTGAAATCAGCGACGGGGCGCACAATCTGGGGTTCAGCCAATTCGTCACCGTCTTTCACCCCGATCTGGGATTTCGTGAATATGCCGATAAAATGGCAAGCTATTTGTATGGACCGACCTTCCTCGGTTTGTTGGAAAAGGGAACCTTTAAAAATGACCCCATCTATAACCTCATTCGCTCCAACGCAAAAGGCTGTGAATTCGACGAACCGGCGGGTGGAGGCTCCATCCGGAGACAGGTTTTGGAAAGCTTCTTTTTGAGAAACAGCCGAATCCCCCTCTTTTCCCGACGGAACGTAAAACTCCTCACCAAAAAAGGCCAGGACCATCACAACGAAACAATGGGGGTTTACCTGGCCAGGGCCTCCCGGGAGGCAACCCCTGAAACCCTCTATGCCTGGTACCTCCACCTGTACAATTCATTCCATTGGCAGGGATCCACCGTGGCCTGCATCGATCTTGCCGGAGACAAGTATGGGATCAATGTCCAAACACCGTTCCGGGACAGCCGCCTCATTGATTTTCTGTCGGCGATGCCGGAAGATTGGGGCCGCGGCCTGGACATCCGGCCGACCAAATACCCCCTGAAGTGGATGCTCAAGAACAAGATCGATTATCCTCTACATCTCCAGGTCGGTCCCCATTCCTATCTCTATGACGTGGACCCGAACTTCAACCATTCGGCCGAAATTCTGTACGGATCCTCCTTTACCTCCTATCACAAGAAACAACTGGCCGGTCGTTTCTACGAGCGGATGCTGGACCCGGAGATCTTCGATATGAACCACATCAATACCGTGACCAAGAACTATCTCGACGGGAAAGAGGCAACCGGATCGGAACGAAACGACCTCTTTTCCCTCTGCATGCTGGATTGGGCCAGCGACTACTTGAGGGATGTCAGGTAGGGCACAATGCCAATAAGACCCCTGATTATCAGCGGCACCCCGCGCGGCGGGACCAACCTCCTGGACATGATCTTAAGCGTCCATCCGGAGGTCACCGTTGCGCAGAACCCCTACCTGCCGCTTTTGAAGTCGTTTCGCAACACCCTGATCAGACGCTCGGGCAAAGCCCCCTGTCATGATTGGGAGGCGCCGCTGGACGAGTACTATTACTTTGACCACAAGCTGGAGGTCATGCGGCTGATCCAGGCGGCAACGATGGATATCCCCTTTGACGCCTCGGAAGTCGCGGCGCTGATGGACTCCCAGGTGAAGCGGATGAGTTTCTCATCACCTCGCCTAATCCCGCTGATTGACCACCTGAAGGGAGAGACGTACCGACAACTTCTGGATTCAGGTCTCCGGATGATTCGCCTTGCCCATCAGCGCCCCGAGGCGGCCTGGGTCGGCTTCAATGATAATTGGGCCATCGAGTTCTTTGCGCCGATCGCAAGGAGTTTTCCCGAGGCCCGCTTCATGGTGATTTTGCGCGATGTCCGCGCCTGTATTTCCTCGCATCTGCGTCTCATGCAGGCGGTCCACACCAACCCCCTCTATCAATATCCCAAGGACAGGTCGCTTGTCGCCCTGATCCTTTCGTTCGCCCGTTGCTGGCGCAAACAGGTCGCCTTCGCGCGTCATTATCAGGGGATGGATCTATTCAAGGGACGTCTCCATATCCTGACCTATGAACAACTGGTCAAGGATCCCGAAAAGGCAACACGTCGCCTGTGTGATTTCCTGGAGATCGACTACCGGTCCGGGATGATTGATACGAAGAATTTCGTCGCGCCGGACGGTGGGGCCTGGCTTCCCAACAGTAATCAGGAGGGAGTGCCCCAACAGGGCATATTCCAGGACACGGTGGATCGCTGGAAGAGATCACTGGATCGGGACATCCTGCGATTGATCGAGTTCGTGACCGCCCCGGATCTGGCGATGGCCGGATATACCCTTGCCGAAGGTCTTCAGAACAACGGTTTTTATGAAGAGGCCTACCGATGCCATGTCAGGGACAGCCGGGAATGCCAGGGATGGCGCACCGACAACCGGAATGCCGAGGTCGACTTTGGACTGGAACTGTTGCGTCAAAGCTGTCTGGACCATCGAACCGATGAGGCTAAACTCATTGAGCGGTGCTTTCTCTTCCCCGAGGTCTACAGGGCCCTCCTCGACAAAAGCCCTCTCTTGTGAGATCAACCCCTCTCTTTGGCCGTTTTAAAGCGCATCCCGCCGCGGCCGGGAGTTTGGATTCGCCGCTTTTCAAGATGGTAAAAGAGTCATCGACTCCCCCGGTTTCGCGGAGGAACATCATGTCCAGGCGGTCGCCGTTGACATCGAGAATCAACGACCCCAAAGCAAAGCTGGTTACCGCCATCACGGGATGGGAATCATGATTCTCGGCAATAACGACTCCACTGGTTCCCGCAACGACGTACACCGTCCCCTGATTCGGACCTCCCGCTTTCTGGAAAAGAGCATTCTCACTATTTGTAATATCGCTTTCGATGCCGGTACTGCGCACCATCCCGGCTGACAGGGTGCTTGATGCGCCATAATAGCCGTTGACAAGGAAAGAGCGCTCGTAGACGTGGCTGTGCCCATTCAAGACAAGATCGACGCCTCCGCTTTCAAGGATGGGGAGAACCTCCTGCCGTATCCATGTTGATGTTGTTTCCGAGTCGGAGTCGATTGTTCCCTTTGAGTAGGGAGGATGATGCCAGTAGGCAATCAGCCAATCCTGTTGTGTCTCGGCAAGATCCGCCCCCAACCAGGCGAGCATGGAATCTTTTGTCAATGGACCGGCCATGGAATTCAGGCAGATAAAATGAATGTTGGCGTAATCAAATGAATAGTAGTCCTCGGTTCCGGATGCAACGCCGCCTGCCTCTCCAAGGGTCGGCAATACAAATGCCTCGAAATAGGCTCCGGTCTGGTCCTCTGAATCCGCCAGATATCCATCATGGTTTCCGAGAGTCGGCCAGAGGGGGTAGTTTCTCAAGAAAGTCGGATACATCTCGAAGACGGAGGCTTCGTATTCCTCGTCCGTGCCCCCCATGTAGGCATTGTCACCCAGCATGAGCCAAAGATGAATATCTCCGCTTTTCGACATTTCATTCAGCATGGCATCGCGAACGGCGGGCGCGTCATCCTTGCCGCTCCAGCACGCGGGACAAGCTCCTGTTCCCGAATCCCCGAGGACCCAAATGCGAACGGCGGCGCGTTTTCCGACAGGGGGAGCCGTCGTAAAGAAATAGTCGGAATTTCCACCGGCCAATATTTTGTCCGAGGCGCCGATTGAATAGTAATATCTCGTCTCTGGCCAAAGATCGGCGATTTGAACCTCATGCTGTGTCACGGCAGGATCTTTTTCCACCGTTCCGGAAAGGTTGCCCGGATCCGTGCCATAGTGAACGAGGCTGTCCGAAGCCGAATCGGTGCGCCAAACGATGACAACGGATGTGGGAGTGAGTTGTTGCAGGTATGGGCCCCGGATCACGGAAGTCGCGCCGGCGCCCGGTGAAAGACTTAAGAACACGATCCCGATAATCCATCCTGCATCATGCGGAGAAAGCCGTTGAAAACCGTCATTTTTTTTGAAAATCTTCGGGCGTTGCACTACCCTTTCATAGCATATCATCTGTGGCGTGGAAACGAAATACGCGTCTTCGATTTCCACTATAATCTGAAAAGGAAAAAATGGTTGCGGCGTCTCATTAACGACGGGAAGATAAAACGGATCTACATTCATCCTTACAACAAGGAGCATGCCGACGCGATCGACGAGACCCATCGCCTCTTTGAACACCTGAAAGATCAGAGGCCTCCAAGAATCGTCTCCTCACTCTATCAGGCGGAGGGAACGGACGATATCTTTAAAAAACTTCTGGTGAAGGAGATTTTTAAACTTGTTTACACAAGCCGCTATCTGGAAAAAGAGCTCCAACCGCCGAATCCGCTCCTGCGAATCTGTTTCGTCCCCGAAACATTCGAGTTCTACCGGAACCTGCTTAAGTCTTACGGTTGCCGTCGGGTCGATCTGCCGCCGGGGATCGGGTTATTCCGATGGGGGCGGCTCATCGCATCGATCGTTGGAGCCCTGGACAAGATGAAATATCTTTCCGCTTCGGCGGTCTTTATCCTCTGGAGGGGCCTTGCCTTAAGCTTAAGGAAACTTTCAGCGGGAAAAGGGGAAAAAACGGCCCCTTTCAAACACGTTGTCGCCATGAATTACGGCTCCCAGGTGAAGTTTACGAACGGGAGGGATCTCGATCTGTTTTTTGACGGCGTTGAAATCCGTCAGGACAATACTCTTTTCCTTTTCCGGTTCCCCATCAATGTTAATGCCCTTGAGTCTCTTAAAAAAAAGGGATACCACATTCTCCAAAGTTCGGAGATTTGCGGCAGGGCTTCCTTTCCCTTCGGAACGGTGGAGGCTCTTGTTCGGATGCCGGCCTGCTGGAACTCACCCCCGGTTTTCATCAGGGCCTTTTACGTGAGCCTCAATACGCTGATCCATTGGCATCTGGTCCTGCGCGATCTGCCGATTCTTCACTACCTCTACGCCAATGAGGAGGGCGCCGACCAGATAGCGCTCAATATCCTGCTTAAGAAGCAGGGTTGCAGGACATGGAACTATCCCCTCTTTCTTGGAGGCGCTTTTACTCATGCAAGAAACGGCGATTTTCGAAGTTGTCAGAATATCATGTGGTCGTTTCTGAATCCCGACACCCTCTTTGTCGTCAACGGCGACGCCACGAACTATTACAAGCTTCACCATCAAAGCACAAAAAATTACGTTTCCATCGGTTGTCTTTTTTCCGAACTGGTCCGAATCAAACAGGGGAATCTCCGGAGAGATGAGGCGCTGTCAGGGCTTTTTGGGCGGAAGTCAACCGCCCGAACAAGGGTCATCGCCTTTTATGACACCTCCTTCATCGACGCCGAGAATTGTCCCAGCTCTTTCGAAGACGCCATTTCATTCTACGAGGATATTCTCACGCTCCTGAATTCCGGCAAAGACTTTCTCATGATCGTCAAACCGGCCAAGGGAGAAGAATGGTTTGTCTCTCCCTCGTTTCAATGGTCTTCTCCGGTTCGGGGAAGGCGGATCATTAAATTGTGGGAAAGATTAAAATCGGACCCAAGGGTCTTCTGGGCGGGTCCGGGGGGAGACAGCCCTCAAATGATGGCTGTAAGCGATCTTGTGGTGACCCACTGCATGTCCTCCCCCACGGCAGAAGCCCTGGGAGCGGGAAAAAAAGCCATCTGGTACGAGTCGGGCGACAAGCACAGGGGGAATAACGTCTACGACAAGATTCCCGGTCTTGTGTCCCACGGTTACGCGGCCATGCGGGAGAACGTCCACCGCCTCTTGTACGGCGTCACGGATGAGGAATATTCGGAATATCTCGATCGGCACGTCAAAGGGAAAGTGGAGCCTTATCTGGACGGCCTGGCATTCACCCGATTTCGGCGATTCCTGACCTCAAAAAATGAAACCCCTCTTCTTTAGGTAAAAGCCGTGGAAACCAGGAAAAAAACAATCCGGAACAGTTTCCTCTACCTCCTTCCGGTCGCCGTTGCGAGCCTCTTTCCCCTCCTTTCACTCCCCATCTTCACCCGCATCCTGACGACGGAAGACTATGGTCACCTGGCCCTTGCGCAAATCTACGCCCTTCCGGCCTCGGGACTCGTCAATTTGGGGCTAAACCTCGCCTATGAGCGCAATTTTTTCCAATACCGGGGCAAAGAAGAGGCGGCCCGGCTTCTCTATTCAATTCTGCTCTTCTCAATCATCGCCCTGGGGTGCGGAATCACACTGACCTGGCTCTTCAAACCGCAACTTGCCGAATGGATTATGGGTTCCCGCCTTCATGCCGATCTTTTGTTCTGGGCCTTTTGCGCGACTGGGACGGCAACCCTGAAAACCCATTATCTCACTTATTTCAAAAACAGCGAGAAGGCCGGCGACTTCACCCGGTATACAATTGCCGAAAGCGGGCTCTGGTTCCTCTTCTCCTTCCTGATGGTGGTCTATCTCCGGGTGGGAGTTACGGGTCTCGTCTGGTCGCAACTTTTATCCGGCATAATCATCTTTTTCGTTCTGGGATGGAAGTTTTTCAGGCTCCTTCCGATTTCTTTCAATAAAACAATGCTCCGGGAATCACTGAAAATCAGCCTCCCGCTGACCCCCCGGCTTTTCCTTGGAATTGTGAATAACCAGTTCGACAAATATATGATCGGCCTCATGGGGACCATTGGAGGCGTCGGCGTTTATAATATCGGCCAGAAGATCGCCTCCACGGTTTTCACCTTCATGACGGCTGTCGAGAATGTCTTCACGCCCCGATTCTACCGGAAAATGTTTGATCCGGGGGAAAAGGGCGGCGAGTCGATCGGACGGTACATAACCCCCTTTGCCTTTGTCTGCCTCGGTCCGGCCCTGCTGGTTTCCTTATTCTCCGAAGAAATGATAACGCTCTTGACCCCTCCTGCCTATCATGGGGCGATCCGCATCGTCATCGTTCTTTCCATGTACTACGGCTTCCTCTTCTTCGGGAAACTCACGGGACCCCGGTTTCTCTTTACGAAAAAAACCTACATGACGACACTCTTGTCCTTTGTCACCACGGGCCTTACGATAGCCCTGAATATCCCCTTCATCATGAAGTGGGGCGCCATCGGGGCGGCATGGGCCCTTTTGGCGTCAGGCATTATTTCAGGGACAATCAGCCTTCTGGTGGCCCAGCGTTATTACCCCATTCGATGGGAGTATGGAAAAATGGCCGCAATATTCCTGATATTTTTTGCCGCTTCCTTCGCGGCCCTGATCTTGAACGTGACATCGGCCGAGTATCCGGTTCGGGTGACGCTCAAAACGGCCCTGGCGGGGATTTATGTTTATCTCGGGGTTCAACTAAGGGTCATCACGGTGGAAAATTTCAATTTATTGAGGGGATTGTTGCCCGGAAAATTAAATTGGGCGGGAGACCATGGATCCCGATCCCTATGAACAGTCGAACCCGTAAAATTCTTTGCACGCTGGGACCGGCCTCCCTTAACCCCCTTGTCATCAGACGCCTGGAAGAGCTGGGCGCCGATTTGTTCAGAATCAATCTTTCCCACACCGCCGATGACGCGATCGCGCCGGCCGTAAAAATGATCAGGGATCATGCGCGGGTCCCTATATGTTTTGACACGCAAGGGGCGCAAATAAGAACGGGGGCGATTCGGGGAGGCAGTTGTGTTTTGGAGGAGTATTCCGAAATTGAACTGGTGGGAGAAGAAATGCGCGGGACCCCGCAAAAAGCGGCTCTTTACCCCGCAGGCGCGGTCAATCAATTGCGGCCGGGCGATCTGGTCAGTGTGGATTTCAATTCCGTCATCCTGCAGGTGATCATGGCCGAAGCGGGACATTGCCGCGCCCGGGTCTTGATGGGAGGAAAGATCGGATCGAACAAAGGGGTCGCCGTGGACCGGGAAATATCCCTGGAACCCTTCACGCCCTTCGACCGTCGCGCGATACGTCTGGGCGTGGCACTGGGAATACATGACTATGCCCTTTCCTTTGCCGGTTGTCGCGCCGACGTTGAGGCGCTTCGGAGTATGGCGCCTCCCGGGTCCAAAATTATCGCCAAGGTGGAAAATCGCCGGGCCCTGGAAGATCTGGACGCCATTCTCAAGGCCGCCGATGCCATCCTCATCGACCGCGGCGACCTTTCCCGAGAGGTTCCCGTCGAATTCATTCCAAGGATCCAGAAATGGGTGATTGCGCGGGCCAATCGGGCAGGAACCCCCGTCTATGTAGCCACCAATCTTCTGGAATCGATGGTGAACGAACCGCTTCCGACGCGGGCGGAGGTCAACGACGTGGTCAACACGCTCCTGGATGGAGCGGATGGCCTTGTTCTGGCCGCTGAAACCGCCATTGGCCGATACCCGGTTGCGTGCGTGGCTTTCATTCGTTCCCTGATAGACCAGAATGCGATGACGGGAAAACCTGTGTCGCAGGCGCCGTTATGGGGAGACAAAGAAACACCCGCGCGCCGGGAGATTCGAAAGCATCCCTACGAGCTGGCCCCGGAACAATTCGCGGAGATCGCCGCGCAGAAAAAATGGCGGAAGGTGGCGGCTTATGTCACTGCGAAACCGGCCGATCGCCAGGCGGAGAGAATTGTCGTCCGGGCCTTTGAAGAACTCAATTGCGACAGCCTCCTCGTGGGGGTGAAAGCCGACACGGAGACGGATGCCGTTATTCGTTCCTTCGAAAGACTTCTTCGCGACCATTGCCCTCCGGCGCGCACTCTTCTCATGGTGATGGGGGCGGCCCCGAAGGAACCAGGGACGGAAGACATGATAGAGGTCGGGAGGGAACTGAAGCGTTACGGGTGCACCCACTGGTTGGTTGAACAAACGACGCCTTGGAAGGATGACGCCGGGAAACTCGGCATGGAAATCATCCCTGTACGCGGCAATACTATTTAATTGACGAACGCTACAATCAGGATATTAAAGGGATACAATGGAATTTATCGAGAACTACATTGAGGAGATCAAAGAGATCGTGAGCAAACTCGACAGGGGCCGGATAACGCGGATGGTTGATCTGTTGGCGGAGGCCCGAAAGCAGGGGGGGCGAATTTTCTTTCTGGGCGTTGGGGGCGGCGCAGGCCACGCCTCTCATGCCGTAAACGATTTCAGGAAGATCTGCGGCATTGAATCCTATACCCCGACGGATAATGTTTCCGAACTTACCGCGCGCGTCAATGATGAAGGTTGGGACACATCCTATTTGAATTGGCTAAGAGTCAACAAACTCAAGAAAAACGACGTCATTTTCGTTTTCTCGGTCGGGGGGGGCGACATCAAAAGAAATATCAGCGTCAACATTGTCAATTCACTCCGTTATGCGAAAGAAATGGGCGCAAAAATTTGCGGGGTTGTGGGGCGGGACGGGGGGTATACCGCGCAGGTGGCTGACAGTTGCGTGATTATCCCCCCGGTCAACGCCGAAACAGTCACCGCACACACCGAGGGATTTCAGGCGGTGATCTGGCATCTGCTGGTCTCACACCCGCGTCTCAAACAGAACGAAATGAAGTGGGAAAGCACCCGATAAGACAAAGAAAGGATACCCCATGGCTATTTTTCTGGACACCGGCAATCTGGGAGAAATCAGGAAATATCACGCCATGGGCATCGTTCGCGGCGTTACGACAAATCCGACCATTCTTGCCAAAGAGGGGGTCACGGGCGGGTTGGCCGGTGTGAAACGCAGTTGCATCGAAATTGCGAAACTGATCTCCCCCCTCCCCCTCTCCGTCGAGGTCACCAATAATGACCCGGGACGCATGCTCGAACAGGCGCTGGATTTCAGCCAGTGGGCCCCCAACATAAACGTCAAAATCACCATCCACGGTCCGAACGGCGAGCTGGATAATCTCAAACTGATTCATGAGCTGGAAGAGAAGCGTAATATCCGGATCAACGTGACCGCCATGATGAGCGCGCAACAGTGCTTTCTGGCGGCCATGGCGGGCGCAACCTATGTCTCGATTTTCGGGGGCCGCGTGAATAACATGGGCTACGATGCCTGCGGGGAGATTTCCCGACTTCGCAAACTCCTCGACGCCTTCAGGCTCAAGGCCCAAATCATCGTGGGTTCAACCCGCGAGGTTCTGAACGTTATTGAATGGCTCGATGCGGGCGCCCACATCGTAACGGCGACGCCGGGTCTCCTCGAAGGAATGCTTGTTCATCCCTATTCCAAGGAGACGGTCCAGATGTTTTTGAAGGACGGGGCGAAATTCGAGGCCGTTCAATCAAAATGAAAAGAGTCCTTGTAACAGGCGGGGCCGGTTATGTGGGGGCCGTGCTGGTCCCCAAACTCCTTCGGCAGGGATATCAGGTTCGTGTGATCGATCTTTTTCTCTTTGGGAAAGACGTCTTGCCGACCCACCGGTCTTTGGAATGCGTTGAAGGAGATATCCGAAACCGGTCACTCCTCCAAGAGGCGCTGTATGGAGTGGATTCGGTCATTCACCTGGCCTGCATTTCAAACGATCCCAGTTTTGAACTGAATCCCGACTTAAGCCGCTCCATCAACTATGAGTGTTTTGAACCGATGGTCCGTATGGCGAAAGAAAGCGGGGCCAAACGTTTCATTTATGCCTCCACATCCAGCGTTTACGGTATCAGCGACGCCCTGGAGGTCACGGAGGATCATCCCCTTGTCCCGCTCACCGACTACAACAAATACAAGGGGATGTGCGAGCCTCATCTTCTCAAATACCAGTCGCCCGACTTCACCACCGTCGTCATCCGCCCCGCGACGGTCTGCGGTTATTCCCCGCGCCTTCGTCTCGATTTGACGGTCAACATTCTTGCCAATCATGCCGTCACCAACCGTAAAATCCTTGTCCTGGGGGGGAGTCAAAAACGACCGAATATTCATATCGAGGATATCTCCGATCTTTATGGGGAGCTTTTGGAGATGCCTGCCGATAAAATTGCGGGGAAAATCTTCAACGCCGGCTATGAAAACTTCACGGTGGCTGAACTCGCCCGGATGGTTCAAAAAATCGTCTCCCGGGAGATGCCTCATTTAAACCCCATTGCCGTTGAAACCGCCCCCTCCAACGATCTCCGCTCCTACCACGTCTCTTCCAAAAAGATTTTGGCGGAGCTGGGCTGGGCGCCGAAACATACCCTGGAGGAAGCGGTCGTGGATCTTTGCGGGGCTTTTCGCAACGGGAAAATCCCCAATTCGATGGAAAACATCCGTTATTACAACGTCAAGGCCATTCAGGCGTCCCGATTAACATGACCCAAAAAGCGGTTGTCACCGGAGGAGCCGGATTTATCGGAAGCCACATGGTCGATCGGCTTCTGGCGGAGGGCCATCAAGTCACTGTAATCGACAACTTCAGCACGGGCCGCCGTGAGAATCTCAATCATTGCAAAAACGAGCGAAACCTCACCCTGATTGAAGCCGACGTGTCGCGGCTTGATTCCCTGATCGAATTCTTCAAGGGAGTGGACTGGGTTTTTCATTTTGCGGCATTGGGAGATATCGTTCCTTCCATCAACAAGCCTGCAGAATATTATCATGCGAACGTCACGGGAACATTCAACGTCCTGGAGGCGTCAAGAAAAGAAAAAATAGGGCGTTTCATTTATGCCGCCTCGTCCTCCTGTTATGGAATCCCGGACGAGTACCCCACAAAGGAAGACGCGGAAATCCGCACCGAGTATCCTTATGCGTTGGCAAAGTTTCTGGGCGAGAGGCTGGTCCTCCATTGGGGAAAAGTCTACAAGCTACCGGTTGTTTCGATGAGATTTTTTAATGTTTACGGACCAAGGTCCAGGACATCGGGGACCTACGGGGCCGCCTTCGGGGTTTTCCTCGCACAGAAACTCAACGGCCATCCCTATACCGTCGTGGGGGACGGACGGCAGACAAGGGATTTCACCTTTGTTACGGACGTCGTCAATGCCTGTGTGATGGCGGCGAAATCCGGCGTGCACAATGAAGTTTTCAACGTGGGGAGCGGCGGCACTTACAGCGTCAATCAGTTGGTCGGTCTTCTGGGCGGTGAGGTCGTGCACATACCCAAACGACCCGGCGAACCCGATTGCACCTTTGCGGATATTTCAAAGATACGAAGGGTGCTTGGGTGGGAACCTTCCGTCCGCTTCGAAGAGGGGGTCAAAATCATGCTCGAGAATATTTCCTATTGGAAAAAGGCGCCTCTTTGGTCGCCGGAAAAGATTGAAGAGGCAACAAGGGACTGGTTCAAATATCTCGGAAATGATCAGGGAGGAATCCAATGAAACCAAACAAAAACAGGATCGCCGATAAGATCAAAACCGCCGAAGAGCTTGTCAAGATATTGGGATCCCCTCCCCGCAAAAAATCGGTCGTGATGTGCCATGGGACTTTTGACATTGTTCACCCGGGCCATATCCGCCACCTCTTTTATGCGAAAGAAAAGGGGGCCATTCTGGTGGCCAGCGTCACTGCGGACAAATATATTTATAAGGGACAGGACAGGCCCTACGTGCCCCAGGATTTGCGCGCGAGAAATTTGGCGGCTCTCGAAATGGTGAACTACGTCGTCATCGACTACCATGAAACCCCCATAGACAACATTCTCATGATCAAGCCGGATTATTTCATCAAGGGTTTCGATTACGGCAAGGACGGCATACATCCCAAGACGAAAGAAGAGATTCAGGCCGTCTCCTCTTACGGAGGAGAGGTCATCTTCAGTCCGGGAGATTTTGTCTACTCTTCAACGCATCTTTTAACCATCCACAGGCCCAGGATTTCCATCGACAGGCTTTTGGCCCTCATGGATGCGGAAAAGATCGGCTTCAAAGATCTAACCGACACCCTGCACAGTTTCAGGGACATCAAGGTCCACGTCGTGGGGGACACGATCGTCGACAAGTATTCCTACTGTTCGGTTTTGGGGCCGACGACCAAGACGCCGACGTTCAGCATCAAACTCGAATCGGCCAAAAGTTTTGTGGGGGGGGCCGGGATCGTGGCCAAACATCTGAAAAGCCTGGGGGCGGACGTGACCCTCACCACCGTCATCGGCGATGACCCCCTCAAAGATTACGTTTTAGGGAGTCTGAGAGAGTGGAGCATCAAGACCAACGCCATCATCGATCACTCCCGACCGACAACCCAGAAGGAGAGGTTTTGGGCCGACGGCTACAAGTTGCTTCAGGTCGATACGGTCGACAACAGCGTCGTCTCCGAGAAGATATTGGGGGAGTTGTGTCATCATGTGACCGGTGTCGACGCGGAAGTCACCATCTTCAGCGATTTCCGTCACGGCATTTTCCAGAAAGAAACGATCAAGGCCCTGACAAACGTGAGAAATCCCGCCTCGATCATGGTGGCCGACAGCCAGGTCAGCAACCGATGGGGCAACATTCTGGACTTCAAACAGTTTGACCTGATCTTCCCCAATGAAAAAGAAGCCCGTTTTTCGCTGGGTGATCAGGATACCGGCATCCGACCCCTTGGCGCGGAGCTTTATAAACGCTCGGAGGCAAAATATCTGATTCTCAAGCTGGGTGAAAAAGGGATTCTGGTCTATCGGGACTTGAGTGAAAGTCCCCGGGACTTTTTCTTTATCGACAGTTTCGTCCAGGACATGGTGGACGGGCTGGGGGCCGGCGATGCGATGCTGGCCGCGAGCACGCTCGCCTATAAATCCTCCAAAAATATCCTGATCAGTTCCATCCTGGGCAATCTCGCCGCGGCCGTCGCGTGCGAAATTGAGGGAAATAATCCCATTTCCGTTGAGGCCATCGAAAAGAAAATTGACGCCGTCAAAAATCAAAAGTTTGAATAAAATGAAATACATCGTTGTCGGCAACGGAAACATCGGCAAAAAAAGAAGACAGGCGCTCAAGGATAAGTGCGCCGCCGTGGTTGATCCTTTTGAAAAGGACGCGGATTACAAGTCCTGCAAGGATGTTCCTCCGGACACCTTTGACGCGGCCGTTCTCGCCGTTCCGAACGCGGTAAAAATGGAAATTCTTGAATATCTCCTGGGAAAAAAGAAGCACGTTCTTCTGGAAAAGCCCCTCCTGTTCAAAAACGAGTCGATGGCAAAAAAACTGCATGCCCAGGCGATTGCCAACAACGTTGTCTGGTATACCTCCTATAATCACCGTTTTGAACCTTCCGTGATGAAATTAAAACAGCTTCTTGAGGAAAAAACCCTTGGTGAGTTCTATTTCGCCAGGTTTGTCTATGGGAACGGAACGGTTCAAAACATCGCCAATACATGGAGAGACGTCGATTGCGGAGTTTTGGAGGATCTCGGCTGCCATCTGCTCGATTTTGCCGCCTTTTTTTTCGCGGGAAATCCTCTTCAATACCGGATCACTTCAGGAATTCACTGTGAAGCCAAAACGTGGGATTCGTGCTCGTTTGTCAGCCGGGACGGCCGCCTCCACTTTCTCTGTAGCACCCTCATGTGGAAGAACACTTTTGAGATCGACATCTTTGGAAGCAAAGGCTCGCTCCATGTTGCCGGCCTGAACAAATGGGGCGGAAGCCGGGTCATTCGGAGAGAGCGGATATTTCCAAGCGGCGTTCCGAGGGAGGAAACTTTTTCTTTTTCCGGTCCCGATGAAACCTGGAAGAGAGACATTGAGTTTTTTGAAGAGATGACTGCCCTCGGAAGATCGTCCTATCACAACGATCTCTATATCTCCGAATCGATCCGATCACTTGCTTCAAACCCTTAAAATACTGATCACGGGAGGCGGCTCCGGCATTGGAGCCGCTCTGGCCAAGCATCTCAGCACCCTCGGCCATTCCGTGATCATCTGCGGTCGAAGGAGAGAACGACTGGAGCAGGTCGCCTCAACGAACAGCGGCATCCGCCACCATGTTTGCGATGTTTCGAATGAAAACAGCGTCGCCACTTTTGCCGATTTTGTCGGCAAGCAGTTTGATGCGCTTGATGTCCTCATCAACTGCGCCGGACTTCAGGGGGAAATCGGACGGTTTGACAGGACCGATTCGAAAAAATGGAAGGAAACGTTTGAGATCAATGTGTATGGCACCTATCTTGTCACAAAACATCTCCTCCCCCTTCTCCTTAAATCAAAAATTAAAAAAATTCTGAATTTTGCGGGAGGCGGGGCCTTTGGCAATTTTCCCAATTACAGCGCTTATGCCATTTCCAAGGCCGCCGTCGTGCGTTTTACGGAAAATAGTGCCGAGGAACTGGCGGGCCTGGGCGTCCAGATAAACTGTGTTGCACCGGGTTTTGTGGCAACAGACATTCACCGGGCGACATTAGAAGCCGGCGAGGAGGTCGTCGGCGAGGGCTATTACCGTTTTACCCGGGAAAAGATGAAGAAGGGATCCGTCCCCCTGGATCTGGTCGTAAAGTGCATCCTGTTTCTCATATCACCGGAATCCAATGGACTCAGCGGAAAAACAATCAGCGCCAGCTTCGACAAATGGGGCGCCGATGTTTTCAGGGCCTCCATCAAGGAAATCATGAATTCGGACTTGTATACCCTGCGACGGATGAATCTTGTCAATTTGGATCCGAAGGACGAGTTGCGCGTCAGGTTGACGGATCTCTAAATGAACAGGGCCGTATTTCTTGACCGGGACGGGGTCATTAACGAGGTGGTATTCCGGGGGAGTTCGAAGCCGATTGCGCCCTGGAGCCTGGAGGAGTTCAAATTCATTCCCGGGATCGAGAAACCGCTCAGAGAATTGTCCCAGATGGGGTATCTCCTCTTCGTCGTCTCCAACCAGCCTGATATCGCCAAAGGGCGCGTGAAGGCTGTCATGGTCGAGAAGATGAACAAAAAAATCATGGATTCCCTCCCCATCCGGGAAATCCTCATATGTCCGCACGACGACAGTCACCACTGTCTCTGCCGAAAACCCAAACCGGGGATGTTGC
Source organism: Deltaproteobacteria bacterium (assembly GCA_016183175.1). Lineage (NCBI taxonomy): Bacteria > Pseudomonadati > Myxococcota > Myxococcia > Deltaproteobacteria bacterium. The sequence goes on along the minus strand of JACPFC010000026.1, from coordinate 27,712 downwards.
TGGATCTGGCTCATCGGTGGGCGGTCGGTTTGGACAGATCCTATCTCATAGGCGACAATTGGAAGGACATGGAAGCCGGTAAGGCCGCGGGTTGCAGGACGATTTTGATTGACGGTAGCTACAATAAGGATGTTAAGGTCACCCACCGGGTCAAGGACATTAAAGTCGCCGTTACAACGATTCAATCAATCGAACGTCAAGAATACCGTACTGTTCAGTTGAATTAACAAGGATCTCCGGTCATGACGATGAATCACGAAACAATTTTGAAAATGGGCCGCTATCGCGAGCTCTCCCTCAAAGACGCCGATCCGGGGGTTGTGAAGAACCTGCATCGTTTCATGCTTCGCCTTCGACGGTGCGAGGAGGCCCTCATCGCGGAATATCATCCCGCCGATGAAATGAAATGCCCCATTCATTTCTGTATCGGGCAGGAGGCCGTTCCGGCGGCCCTCTCCGTGGTTATAAAACCTGAAGACTATCTTTTCAGCCATCATCGAACCCACGGGTTCTATCTGGCAAAGGGGGGGCCGATGAATTCCCTCTTTGCCGAGATGTACGGCAAGGCCACCGGCGCAAGCGGCGGACTGGCCGGTTCTCAGGATCTCTCCATGCCGTCGGTCAATTTTTGCAGCGGCGCAATTCTTTCCGGGGCAACCGCGTTGGCGGTCGGCGCCGCTTTGGGCTTCCAGCGGCAGAAGAAGAAGCATGTTGCGGTGGCCGGTTTCGGGGACGGCGCCTCAGACGAAGGAGTCTTTTGGGAGGGCCTGAATTACGCCGCCCTTCACAAACTGCCGATTGTTTTCGTCTGCGAAAACAATCGCTACTCCACCTATTCCCCGCAATTCAAACGGATGGCCAGTGAAAATATCAGTGAGCGGGTGGCTACCTTTGGCGTCACCGCCCGGACAGTCTTCGGCAACGACGTGATGGCCTGCACCTCCATGCTCAGGGAGATGGTCGAAGGGGCGCGCGCTGGCCGCGGCCCCTATTTTTTGGAGGCTTTTACCTACCGGATGAACAGCCATGTCGGTCCGGAGGATGACAGCTACGTGGGTTACCGCCCGAAGGAAGAATTCGATTTTTGGCAACAAAATTGTCCGATCTCCCTTCTCGAAGAGAGGATGGTTGAACAGAATCTCTTGTCGGCCCCCGAGAAGGAGAAAATCCTTAAGAAGATCAATAGCGAGATTGCGGCATCCTTTGAATTTGCAAAGAAGAGCCCATTTCCCGGAAATGCCGAATGGTCAAAACTCAATTACAGCCGGGGAAGCCCGCTTGCGGATCAACTTCTGAAGGATTGTGAATTAAAGGAATTTAATCAGAATCAGGCCGACACAATTCCGGGACCTTATTAATTAAAATGCCTCCACAAACCTTCGGTAAAGCGATCAATCAGGCCCTGACTCAGGCGATGGAGCTAAGCCCCGATGTCATGGTGCTCGGTCAGCTCGTTGACTACAAATCGGGAGTTTTCGGAACAACAACCGGTTTGGTCGAACGTTTTGGGCCCGAGCGGGTTCAGGATTTCCCGGTCTCCGAGGGGTTGATGACCTCGGCGGCCATTGGCGCGGCTCTGGTCGGGATGCGTCCGGTCATTGTCCACCAGCGCATCGATTTCATGATGTACTCGCTGGATGCCATTGTGAATTGGTTGTCACTCATGCGCTTTAAATCCAACGGACATTCAAATCTGCCCGTCACCATCCGTGCCATCGTCGGCAAGGGGTGGGGACAGGGTCCGCAACATTCCAAAAGTCTCCATGCCTGGTTCGCCCATCTTCCGGGCCTGAAGGTTGCCGTCCCGGCAACCGCTTACGACGCCAAAGGACTGTTGCTCGAAAGCATCTTTGGCGAGGATCCCGTCATGATTATCGAACACCGATCGCTCTACAGCATGACGGAAGATGTCCCGGAGGCGCCCTACCGTGTGCGATTCGGTCATGCCCACGTGAGGCGGAGGGGAAAGGATGTCACTCTCGTTGCCATCGGGTCGATGGTCCCAATGGCGCTCCGGGCTGCGGACCAGCTTGCATCGGAATCCATTGACGTCGAGGTCGTTGATTTGAGGACGCTTTCTCCCTTGGACGACGGCACCGTTTGTGAGTCTGTGTCGAAGACGAAAAGGTTGGTGGTCGCCGACCCGGCCTGGAGATCGGTCAGTGTCGCGGCGGAAATCATCGCTCTGGTCTCGGAACGGCTCGGCGACAAATTGCTCGCCAACCCGCAGAGAATCTGCTTCCCGGACAGCCATACGCCGATGAGCGCCCCTCTGGAGAAGGAGTATTACCCCGATGAAGCCCGCATGGTACAAGTTGTACGAAAGGCATCTTTAGAATAAGTTACCCCCTATGCGAGATATTCCATCGTGTCCGACCTGTGGAAAAGAGCACTGCGAGGTGGTTTACAACTCCACTCTCCAGCAGAATCCGTCAAGCATGGCCTCGTTTAACCCCTATTCAGCTCACTATCAGATCAATCGTTGCACTCACTGTGGGTTACTGAGGGCCAGTCCGATCCTTGATGAGGAAGGAGTTGTCAAGCTCTATCGGGATTCTTCTGAAACGAACATCGCGCCGGGTGAAGAGACCAATGTTCAACGTACCATGCGGCGGTATTACCGTTTGGCCCAACCCTTTCTCGACGGTCGCCACCGGATGTTGGACGTCGGTTGTGATCGGGGCTTCATCCTGGAGGAAGCGGCCAAGGACGGTTTCAAGGAGGTTCATGGCCTGGAACCAAATCCGGCGGCGCGCCAGCTGGCCGCCCATATAAAGGATGCAGTCCTCTCTGACCAGTTTTACGAACAGACGTCCTACCCGTCGTCCTCTTTCGATTTTATGGTGATGATCCACGTGCTCGATCACCTGGTCGACCCCCGGGTGGTGCTGGCCAAGGCGCTGTGTGACTTGAAACCGGGCGGGGTGATGATGGCCGTGGTGCACAATGTTGAATCGCTTTTGGGGCGGATCCTGGGTGGGCGCTTTCCGCCATTCAACCTCTATCATTTCTATTATTTCTCGAAGCGGACATTGGGGGCCCTCTTTGCCAATCACGGTTTTGAGGTCTTGAAGGTTGTTTCCACCTCTAATTGCTATTCGCTTGATTTTTTTGCCAGTCGAGCCCCCGGGGTTCCCCAGGTTGTTCGACGCATGGCGGCGGGGGTCCTGAAAACATCCGGTCTGGGAAGGGTCCCGTTGACGATCCCTTTGGGGAACATCGGCATCGTGGCTCGCCGCCCGTTATGAGACAGCAATCGCTTTCCATCGTTGTGCCGGCGTTAAACGAGCGCCGGCATCTCGCCGCCACGGTGGATCGGTTAAAGAAGGCTCTGGCCGCCGCATCGCTCACCGACTACGAGGTCATTATCATTAATGACGGGAGCACGGATGGGACGGACGAAGTGGCGCGAGGCTTGGGCGGCTCGGATCCATGCGTCCGCTCATTCGACAATCCCGGCAATCTGGGGCTGGGAGCCAGCTACACACGGGGGATTCTTCAGGCCTCCAAGGATTATCTGGTCTACATCCCCGCGGATAACTCCTGGCCGTATGAATCCCTGTTGGCGCTTTTTGGAAGCATGGCCAAGGCCGATATCGTGACATCCTATGCCAGCAATCCAGAGGTCCGCGGCTGGGGACGACGGATTATTTCGCGACTATTTACCCTGGCGCTCAATTTTCTATTCAACAGACGGATGAAGTACTTCAACGGTCTGACGATCTATCCTATCGAGTTTCTGCGGACGACCAGGGTGAACTCGACCGGATTTGCATTTCAGGCAGAATTGATGCTCAAGGCCTTGTTCCAGGATTTTTCCGTCATTCAGCTCAAGCTTCCGATTGACGAGCAGACCGCCCGTTCGTCGAAGGCAGTCAGCGTGAAAAATATCCAAAACGTTCTGGCCACCGTCATCCGCCTCTTTTTTGAATTGCAGGTTTTGAGGCGCTTTCAGAATGGAATTGCCTCCACGCCGGATTAGACTGCCGTAAACCATGCGCCCTATTGTTGCCGCACTCGCGGCGGAAATCGTCTGTTTTGCCGTCATTACCATTCGCCTACGCCTCTTTCCGACCGGGAAGAGGGCCCGGATGATGACATTCAGCCATCTCGCCCTCTTGCCTCTCGTTCCGGCTCTTTATTATTTAATTTCGCCTGACCTGTGTGTCCTGCCTTTCAGCATGATTCCCATGGATCACTGGATTGCCGTTGCATTTTCAATCTTTCTGTACAGCGCCGGTTTTTTTGGCGGTATTCTCCAATTATACAATCTTGCGGATCGGGGGTTTTCGCTTCGCATCTTGATTGACCTGTACGAGAACCCCTCGGGGAGGATGAGTCTCGACGAGATCATGACCGGTTACAGTCAAGGTCGGGGAATTGATTGGATGTATAAAAAAAGAATTCAGGGAATGGTATCCCAGGGCCTCCTGCTCCTTGGAGACGGATCCGTTTCCAACACGGAAAAGGGAAAAAGGGCCGCTGTCCTTTTCAGCCGACTACGCCGTTGGTTCAAATTCCCTGCGGTTTCTCCGGCAGGTCACGCATGACGTCGGCTCTGGCGTCGGCCCTCATCTGGTTTGCGATATTTTTCATGGGGCACCTGATCTATTTTAATATCAATCCTGCGGTCCCGCGCGCCAAGTTCATCATCGGTCTTCTTCTCATTGCCCTGCTTGGCCATTTAGCTTCAACGATGTTGCTTCTTCAAAGCGACCTCGTGATGCCGCTCCTCTGGGGGTGGCTGACGATTCTGTGTCTTTTCATACTCTACATGCCGTTTTACTACGCCATGGATACCTCCCTGTCGCTCCAATCGTTGATCCTGGTCCAGACCGCTCCGGAACAACGGTATCCTGTCAATCAGTTGCGAGAGCGGTTCGTCTCGAAAAACCTTGTCGGAGGCCGGCTCCATACCATGAGAGCGAATGGCTATCTTACCGAAGAGAATGGACACTATCTGCTTTCATCGAAAGGGCGGTTTGTCGCACGCTGTTTTCTTTTTTTAAAAAATCTTTGGAAGCTGGGGTCGGGCGGATAAAATGATTCCCAAAAAGGTTCTTGGACTCCTGCTACGCCTCTCCCTGGTTGTCCTCTGCCTCCTCTATGCCTTTTGGAAGGTCGATCTGGGTCGTCTTGGGATCGTCTTTGGAAATTTCAATCCGGTTTTTCTGGTGGCGGCCCAAGTGTATCTCTTGGGGGTCCTCTCCCTGCCTGCCCTTCGGATCAATTTTTTGAGTCAGAAAAAAGCCGGTTTTCTCCACTCCTTCAAAACAGTCATGCTGGGTCTTGGCATGAACAATATCCTTCCCGCAAGACTTGGAGAATTGGCAAAGGGAGTCTATCTGAAAAGAGAAGTTGGGATCCCGATCAGCCGCGGCCTGAATATCGTTTTCTGGGAGCGGTTTTCTGATCTGCACTCCATTTTTCTTCTCGCCACGATTCATGCCGCCTTCTTCATTCGGGACGTCCGGATCGCTTTGACCCTTCTTGGCCCCATGGCCGGCATTTGGTGCCTCTTAATCTTGAATAAAAGATGGCCTGATGCCTCCATCAGATTTCTTAAAGTGATCAAGCCCAAGTTTCTGACTTCATTCATCACCGAATTCCTAAAGCAGGTCCAAACTCATTTTCATCTCAGGTTTCTATTATCCCTTTTTGTCTATGCCCTCTTTGTCTGGGTTTTTTTTGTGAGTGTGCCTTACCTCGTTTTATGGGGAATTGCGGGGCTGGACCTCGATTTCGGACAAATTTTGACGGTCGTCTTAATTTCTTCCCTCGGCATGGCCCTTCCCTCTTCCCCGGGAGCCATTGGAGTTTACGAGGCTTCCATCGTGGCCCCTTTGACCCATTTCGGAATTGACAAAGAAGAGGCCCTGGCGGCGGCGATCGTCCTCCATATGATCCAATACATTCCCTCAACGCTGGGCGCACTCTTGATTATGATGAGAACGGGTCTTGGAATCAAATCCTTCCGGTTAAGAGAGGCGGCGTGATCGGTCCTCAAGCACGCTATCGAAGCCTCTTCGCCGTCATTGCCCTCTTTCAGATCTTCTACCTATGGCGCGCCTCTCAATACCTTCTTCCTTTGGGAGACGATGGCGTCGTCTACCTCTGGCCGGTTGGGAGGTTTATGGCCCAAGCCTCCCCTGGCGGATTCGCGACGGCGCTTGTTGCCGGTTTTCTGGGAGAGGATCACCTCTCCCCTCTCAACAATTTATTCGGCTACCTGTGCGCATTGTTTTCCCCGGATCCTACAGTCGTTTTGAATGTCGCGGCCAAGCTTCTCTATCTCGCCTTTGTAATGAGCAGTCTGATAGTGGTAGGCTCCCTTTGGAAAAGCAGGCGGGTCCTTTTGTTCTTCTTCCTCCTTGTGACCTTCGATCTTTCGATGACCTGGCGGAACATGATCCTCCCCGGAGCTCCCACTCTTCATATGATGGCGCCCCTGTGGTCTTTATTTTTCCTGCATCGGTTTCTTAAAGGAGAACGGAAAGTCGATTTATCGGGTTTTGCAATCTGTTATCTCCTGCTGACTTTTTCCTTTGAGAGCGCGTTCGTGGCGATGCCGTTGCTCGCCCTCTACGCGTTGTGCATGATTTGGAAAAAAGAAATCTCCCGTCCGAAGAAGATAAAGGAATTGGCGCGGATCGCAGGCCTGATGACGGTTTTGTTTCTCCCTTACCTCATGACGCACATTTGGTTATACGGGACGCCAATCCCGTCGTCGCGGGCGGGGCTGGTCGCAACCGGAGGGTGGGCTACCCATGCCCTCCATTATGCAAAAATAGCGGCTTATCAAATGTCGATCTGGTGTTTCGGCATCGCCGAGTTTGTGGCAAAGCGGTCACCGGCGATCCAGGTCGCGGCCGGGGCCGTGACGCTGACGGCGATCGTCTGGGGATTGGCTCGGGTCCGGCGCCGTGGTTTGCCCTCTCTCTCCCCGACAGGAAAAATTCTTTTGCTCGGTTTTTTCTCCATGCTCGCCTGCGTGATGTACACGGGCCGCGCAGAACCGGGGATGTGGACCCTCCCCGGGACCATTCTCTGCATGGTGCTGGCGGATCTCCTCTCTCAAAAGGCCTCCATAAAAACAGCGGTGGCGTTGATCATGATGTTTGCCGTACTCAATGAGGCCGTTCGACCTTTTGACAGGGCCGAAAAGTACTACAGGCGTCCCTTCGAATCATCCCAGGCCGCCTATCGCGCCTTGAACGAGGCGACGGACAGAATCGTCGTTGTCCGGCTTCCGGAGGCCGAACCCCTCATGCACCCGATGGCTTTTTGGATGGGGAACAAGATCTATCACAAGGAACCGGGATTGTGGATGTATCCTCAATACAGACAGCTTCTCTTCAAGAATATGAACATGGAATTCTACGGCAATGTGGAAGGCCGGCCGTTTGGCGCTTTCCGCCCCTTCTTCACGCGGGGGGAAGAGGGTGAAACGGCATTTTTGGTCAAGGGAGAGAATCTTTTCTCCCGGATTTTCCCCGAACCTCATCACGGCACAATTCTGCGGGCCTCCGTCATCCCCTATGCATCCCAGGGGAGATGGACGCTACATTTTCCCGATCTGTCGTGGCTCGGAGACGGCAGACTTGTATTTTCCCTGACCTTCAAGGGAAAGCTTCAGAACGTCGATCAGGTATTTTACGGGGGACGCACCGTTACAATGCATGCTTTCCCCGATGCGGGCGAAGGCAGGACCGTATTCGAAACCAACGACCTCTCCCCGGTTAACGATTTGAGCGTCTCCTTTCACGGGTCCGGAACCCGACTGGAGCTGATAGAAGTGGAAGCGGATGGAATGCCGGAACCAACACGTGGCGCGAGGGAGGCAGGGCGGATCAAGGGAACTCCGGTTTCGCTCACCACTGCCGGAATGCCGTGCCGTTATTGGATAGGAAACGTCGGACACGATCTGCAGAGCGAGTCCCCGGATGACTTTGGAATCTACGGCACCCTGGATGCAGGGCGGACGGTCTCGTTCCAAACATTGGTCCCCGGGGCCCTTGAAGTTTCCTATGTTTCCTTTGGAACCAATCGGAAACGGAGAAACGAGGGAAAAGTGAAACTGGATGGGGACACGCCGGCGGTGATCTGCGGCCCTGCGGTATGAGCAAAGAAAAACAGGTCATCGCCATGATTCCCGCCCGTATGGCCTCGACACGCTTTCCGGGCAAACCCCTGGCCGATATCTGTGGTAAAACCATGATCGAACACGTTTGGCAAAGGACGAGGATGAACAAGAAGGTCGCCTCGGTTTTTATCGTGACCTGCGACCGGGAGATCCGGGAAACGGCCATGAATTTCGGCGCGGACGTCGTTATGACCTCCGACAAACATGAGAGATGCACCGAGCGGATTGCGGAGGCATGCGGGAAGCTCCTCGATGAGGGAAAAGAATTTGACGTCGTCCTGGTGATTCAGGGGGATGAACCCCTCTTGAACCCGGCGGCGCTCGATCTCCTGATCCAACCGTTTTCAGAGGATGAACAGGTCTCCTGCGTCAATTTAATCGAACTGTTGGAGAGCGAAGATGAGATCCGGAACAGAAATAACGTCAAGACGGTTTCCGATCCCGACAACTTTGTCCTCTATTTTTCCAGGCTTCCCATTCCCGATGGAGCGACCCGTCAACATTACAAGCAACTGGGAATTTACGGGTTAAGGAAAGAGGTTGTCGTGAAATATTCGAAGATGAAACAGACCCCCCTTGAGATCGCCGAATCCGTTGACATGATGCGTTTTATCGAGCATCGTGTCCCGATCAAGGCCGTCCTCTCGCCATTCAAGACCTATGCGGTGGACACACCAAGCGATCGTGAAGTCGTCTGCGCCGTTATGGAGAAGGATGCGCTTTTTTTGAGATATCAAAAATGAATCGCCTAAACCGACTTGGAAGAAAATTACAGGAACTGTACTTTGGCCTCAAACTGTTTGTCTACGGACGGCTAAAGCTTCCGGCACAAACGAAACAGGATCGCCGGTTGTTCAAAAAAATACTCGATCATCTCAACGTCGATGTCCTGTCGATCTTCGAATGGGGAAGCGGGTTCAGCAGCATCTATTACGCCGACTATTTGAGGAAAAAAGGCATTCCCTTTGAGTGGCATTCGATTGACAGCAACCGGATTTGGCATGAAGAGATCAAGAAAATAGTAAAGGCCAGGGGGCTCGATTCCTGCGTCAAGTTATATCTGAAAGAGTTTCAGCCTTTTTGGGAAAAATCGGGTTGGGGAAGATTGCCCCTCGCCAGTGGAGCCTTTGCCCCGCAATCGGATTCCGAAAAATCCTACATCGATTTTCCGAAACAGCTTAAAAGGGATTTTAATGTCGTCTTCATCGACGCCCGCTTCAGAAGGAGATGCCTTCAGACAGCCAGGGAAATTGTTCGGGATAACGGGGTCGTGATTCTTCACGATGCCCATAAGGAACATTACCAGGTGGGATTGGAGTCTTTCCCGTTCCGGATGTTTATCCCGACGGGATCATGGTATCCCTTTCAAAAATCACCGAATCAGGTCTGGATCGGAAGCAAGACCAATGACGTGATTATGTCCCGATTAAAAGCGATATGATGGAACGTTTTCTCGATCCGCATATTGACCGCAAGAAAGAGATCGTCAGGAAAAACGTGAAAACGGTGGATGGCTTTCCCAAGCCCGCCATCGTTGAGTTCAATCTGACGGGCCTCTGCAACAGGACATGCGGTTTCTGCCCCCGTTCCGATCCCCAAGTGTTCCCAAATACCAACGAATTTCTGGAAGTCCCCCTTTTTGAAAAGATCATGAGGGATCTGGCCGAGATCGATTTTGACTCGCGGATTGTCTTTTCGGCTTTCAGTGAACCGCTCCTTCACAAGAAACTGGAGGAGCTGATCTCCACGGCCAAACGCCATGTGAGGGCAGGCGTCGAAGTCGTTACCAACGGCGATCGTTTGACCGGGGAGCGCCTCCATTCAATCTTTGCCGCCGGCCTCGACCTTTTGAGCGTCAGTATGTATGACGGCCCCCATCAAATAGAAAAATTCCTGCGTCTGAAAGAGGCCTGCCGTTTGCGGGATGAACAGTTCATTCTGCGACGCCGCTATAGGGAAAACGGGAATATGGGCATTACTTTTTCAAACCGGGCGGGGCTGGCTGATATCGAAGAGTACAAATCGGAAGAAGATAAAAGGACCCCCCTTCCCCTGGCGCATCCCTGCTTTTACCCCCACTATCTCTCTCTCATAGACCATAACGGCAACATGCTCCTCTGCACACACGACTGGTCGAAGTCCGTTGTCGTCGGCAATCTGACCCGGTCGTCTTTTTGGGATCTTTGGCGCAGCCGCCGCCTTGAAGTGATTCGGGAAACCCTCGGCAAGAGCGACCGCAGTTTTAATCCCTGCAACAAATGTGATGTCATCGGCACGATCATGGGTGAAGAAAATTACCTCGCCTGGGATCATTTCCATAACCGCCAAAAATGAAAACGGTGCTCATTACGGGCGCGGGTTCGGGAATCGGACTCGCTTCGGTCCGGCAACTTCTTAAAGAAGGTTATCGGGTGATCGCTCATTACCATAGTTCCTCGCCGGAACTCCTTCAACAAAAGGAAGAGCATCCGGAGCGCCTTTTTTTGATCCGGAAGGATTTTCTGGCGCCCGGGAGCGCCGCCGAGCTCTGGAGAGAGGTTGAAAAGATCGGCCATGGGATCGACATCCTGATCAACAATGCCGCCGTCATTCCGGATCCGGCCCCCCTTGTCTCCCTCACGGAAAAGGCCCTTGACGATGTCCTGCGCGTCAATCTGAAGGTCCCGTTCCTTTTGGCGCAAAGGGTCCTGCCGGGAATGATGGAACGGCGCTGGGGCCGGATTATCAACATCTCCAGCATCGGCATCAAATTCGGGGGCGGCTCGCAAACGGCCCACTACGCCATTTCCAAGGCGGCCCTGGAGGCGCTGACCCGGACCCTGCAACGCGCCGGATCTCCTTATCACATCACCGTGAATTCCCTGCGCGCCGGAGTGACAAACACCAAGATGCACACCTCCGTTCCAAAAAAGAATCTGGAGGAACGGATCAATCTGATTCCCCTCAAACGGATGGCGGAGCCGGACGAGATCGCCCATGCGATACTCTTCCTGATCGCCGAAAAAAGCGGCTACATTGCGGGTTCAACCCTGACAGCGGCGGGGGGAGAATAAAATCACCAAAAAGATGCCCAGGAATCTGACGATCATACCCCTTGGAAAGGCCTTGTCATTCCTCAAAAGGGGCCGTCACGAAGAGGCCCTGTGTTATTTCCTAGTTGATGATTATGTCCGGTGGACGAAGTTGAGAGACGGGATTGGAAGCAAAATTCAGCCAAGAAATCTCTCCGGAATCTTCGATCAGACCCTGCAGGAAATAAAAGAACCTTTGCTTGAGTTGCTCGCTCAAATTAACATTGAATTCGGCTCTCAAGACTGGTGGAGCAATAATGTTTCTTCAAGAAATGTCGCATCGACTCCCCTCATTTTGAATGTGGTTTTTCTTTTCGCCGCCAAAAAAATTCTCGGGATGTCTTCCTCCAATCTCATCTTTATCACCAAAAGCCTCTCCCTTTCGATGGGCATAGAGAAGTTTGCAAGGGCAAGGGGATATGAAGTTGAAAACGAGTGGGGCTGGGCCGACAAGATATGGGCTCGGGCACAGCCCCGACTCAACAACCTGGCGAAGTGCGCTTATTATCTATGGGAATGCTTTCGATTTCACCGGGCCACAAAAAAATTCCTTCGACCGCTCCCGATCCGGAAGAAATCGGATGGAAAAAGGATCCTGTTAAGAAGCTGGGTTACCCTGGGAAATTTCGGCAAAGACGGCCGTTTTTCGGATCGAAATTTCGGTTCCCTGCCGGCGTGGTTGCGCTCAAAAGGCTTTGAGGTCTGGACTCTCCCCATGTTCTTCAACATCCCGATGGGAAAAAAGAAACTTCTCATGCTACTCGGCGGCCAAAATGATAAATTTTTGGTGCCTTACCATTACCTGGGATTCGTGGATTACCTCGAGGCCCTTTGGAGGGCGTTGCGGGAGACAGGGAAAACCGTCAAAAGAGCGGAATTGGACAAGACCGACATCGCGCCGCTCTACAATGAGGCCCTGAAGGGCGATCTTTCACCCTCTCTTCTCGTCATGAATCTTTGTTCGCCGCTTTTAAAAAAATTGAAGGAGCAAAACTGTGAGATCGACCGGTTTTTCTACGCCTTTGAAAACAACGCCCCGGAGAAACCGTTTATTCTCTCGTGCCGCAAATATTTTCCGGATTCCAGGATTATCGCCTTCCAGCATACGACGTTTTTTCCAAACCAGCTGGCCTATCATCTTGCACCCCGGGAATGGCGGCGCCATCCCCTTCCCGACAAGATTATCTGCAGCGGACCCGCCTACTCCCGATTGTTTCGAAATGCCGGCTTCCCTCCCGACATGCTCTTCAAGGGACCCAGTTTAAGATACCGAACCGCCTCCGCAACCGAACCACCCGCCCCGAAGGGAAGCACAATGAAAGAGAAAATGCTTCTGGTCTCCCTGCCGGGAGAACCGAATCCGAGCAAGGCGTTTGAGCTGATCGATAAAACGAGCCGCGCCTTCAAGCCGCTCGCCGAATACAAGGTGTATTTCCGAAACCATCCTGTTCTCCCCCGGAAAAAAGTGATCGAGTTTCTCCGGAGAACAGGGATGAACCGCTATGAATTCGCGGATGAAGGCAAAATCCAGGACTGGCTTCCAGGGGCCCATGCCCTCATCACCATCGGCCTTTCAATCACTGTGCTCGAGGGGGCCGCCATGGGAATACCTGTCCTGCGGGTCATTCCCGACAACTCCTTCTTTTTCGATCCGATGGCGGCAACCGCTTATCCCCTGGCCCCGATTAATACTCCTGAAGAAATGAGGGATCAATTGCTCACAATCAATTCAAGGCTGAAAGACGACCCGGAGTGTTTTCGGAAAATCGGGGAACAGGTTTTACAGGACTACTTTACAGAACCGACCGGCGAGACGATGGACGTCTTCATTGAAGATGAAGATGGTTTCGGTCCGTTTTACGGAAAAGTTCAAACCCACATGACGCTTGACATGCCCCATTGAGTTATTTAATGCTATAAGTCGTTTGTGGTGTATTCGATGGATTATCGTTTTCGTTTTCAAGGGGTGATATCCAACCCATGAGACCTTTTAAGATACTTTTCCTTTATCCCAACAGTGAAATGATGAATCCCGCACCGATTTCGATCGGGATTTTTACCGCCCTCTTGAAGCAGGAGGGATGCGAAGTCGATCTTTTCGATTCCACTCTCTATCCCGATCCGGACAAGAAGGTAAGTTCCGATAAATCCAAGCAGGATTCCCTGCAGGTGCGCCCTTTTGACTGGGGAGAAAAGGGGGTACGGCTGAAAACCACCCGCATGGAGGAGGACCTCGTCGAGAAGGTGGAGGCCTTCCAGCCGGACCTGATTGCGGTTTCGGTTCTTGAGTGCACCTATGCGGAGTGCCTGCGGATGCTCAAGGCGATTGAACCCTATGATATCCCGGTGTTGGTGGGAGGGGTGTTCGCGACACACGCCCCCCATCTCGTCTTTCGGAACAAAAATGTCGGCATGGTTGCCATTGGAGAGGGAGAGGATGTGCTTGTCGAGGTGGTTCGCAAGATGGCCGCCGGCGAGGACTACTCCGGAATCGGCAACCTGTGGATTCGGCGAAACGGCGGGATCATCAAGAACAACACGCGGCACCTGGTGGACATCAGCAAGCTCCCGATCCCCGATTTCAGCCTCTTTGAGGTCGAGCGGCTCTACCGCCCGATGGCGGGCAAGGTCTATCGGACCGTCCCGGTCGAATCGAACCGGGGATGCCCCTTCCTCTGCACCTTTTGCAACTCCCCCTCGATGGTGTCGCTGTACAAAGAAAATAATTCGGAGAATTTTTACAGAAAGAAAACCGTCCCCGCCCTGCATGAAGAATTGAAGCGGCAGATCAAGCGGTGGAATGCCGAGTATGTTTATTTCACCTCCGATACCTTCCTCGCCATATCGGATGCCGAATTCGATCAGTTTATCGAAATTTACAAGGATTTCAGACTCCCCTTCTGGATTCAGACAAGACCTGAAACGATCAATCGGTACAAGGCCAAAAAACTCCGGGAGGCGGGATTGCACCGGATTTCCCTGGGGCTGGAACATGGAAACGCCGAGTTTCGGAGACGGGTGATCCGGAAGGATTTTGACGATCAAAAAATCATCGAATGCACGCGGATTCTTGCGGATGAAGGAATTCCGGTTACCGTCAATAATATCATCGGGTTTCCCGACGAGACGCGTGAGCTTATTTTTGACACGATCGAGTTGAACCGGAAGTTGATCACGGATACCACAAACTGTTCCATCTTCGCCCCCTTCCACGGCACCCCTTTGCAAAAGATCGCCGTGGAGAAGGGTTACGTTGAGGAGGATTTTATCTTCGGCTCGATCAACGTGGATGCCCCTTTGAACATGCCCCAGTTGTCGCGGAATGAAATCAAGTCATTGCATCGGACTTTTGCCCTTTACGCGAAACTGCCCAAAGAGTATTGGCCGGTCATCAGAAAAGCCGAAAAATTTGACGATGAGGGCAACAGGGTTTTCGCGGAATTGGGCCAGCTCTACAAGCAAAAGTACTTTTATAACGAATGTTAGCATGGATCTCGCCGCCTGAAAAAAAACAAGGCAAGCCCTGCATCAAATTTTGAAAGAATCCCGATTAAAAATAGGCATCGCCGGTTACGGCATCGTCGGCCAGAGGAGAAGGCACTTCATTGACCGTCATCCACAGCTCAAGACGATCGCGATCTGCGACCAAAAATTCGCCTCCGCAGGCATCATGTCCGACGGCGTCAAATGTTTCACAACCTATCAGGAACTCATCGAACAGCCCCTGGACGTACTCTTTGTCTGTCTGCCGAACTATCTGGCCCCCGATGCCACGATAGCGGGCTTGTCGCGAGACATGCACGTCTTTTGCGAGAAGCCGCCCGGCCGGGACGTGGGGGATGTGATGCGGGTCATCGCCGTTGAAAAGACCAAGCCCGGCTTGTTGCTCAAGTACGGATTTAACCACCGCTATCATCATTCGGTGCGCGAGGCCTTGAGATTGATCAAGTCCGGGGAGTTGGGAGAGATCATCAACATGCGCGGCGTCTATGGCAAAAGCAAGATCATCTACTTCGCAGGCGGGTGGCGAGCCGACCGACAGTACGCGGGAGGCGGCATCCTTCTCGATCAGGGGATCCATCTCGTTGATCTCATGCAACTCTTCTGCGGCGAGTTCGTTGAGGTAAAAAGCTTCATCTCCAACAGTTTTTGGAAGCACGACATCGAGGATAATGCGTATGCCCTGATGCGCGACCGGCAGGGCCGCGTCGCCATGCTCCATTCCAGCGCCACCCAGTGGCAACATCGTTTTTCGCTCGATATCTCGCTCACCAAGGGGTTCCTCGTGCTCCGCGGGATTCTCTCGGGGAGCAAGAGCTATGGACAGGAGGAGTTGGCGGTCGGCCGCTGGGATGAATCGGACGTGGGAACCACCCGCGAGGAATGTACGAAATACCTGGAGGACGATTCCTGGGGGCTGGAGATCAACGAATTTGCCGATGCAATTTTAAAAAAGGGAGAAATACTCAATGGACGGAGCTCGGATGCCTTAAAAACCATGAAGCTCGTTTATCGTATTTATCATGCGGACCCCGAATGGCGGAAGGCTTACAACATCGAGGATCCCGGCCAGGCCTGATGAGAAGCGGGAAGACGGATTTTATGAACAAGATCGTGCAACTTTTCAAGGAGACGGGGAGTCCGGCGGAATTCGCCAGGGGATACTTGAGTTATTTGATTGAACTCCTCGGAGGGCTGGATACGGAAGCGATCGCGCAATTTATCGCCGAACTCGAAGATGCAAGAAGGAGAGGAACCACCGTCTTTACCATCGGCAATGGCGGGTCGGCCGCCACCTCTTCGCACATGGCCAATGATATCGGTCTCGATGTCCTGAAAAAAAGCGGCACGACTCTTCCCTTCCGTGTCCTTGCCTTGAGCGACAACGTTCCTGTCCTGACGGCGATCGGCAACGACGACGGCTACGAAAACATATTCTTATACCAGCTCAAAATACACTACCGGCCGGGGGACAAGTTAATCGCCATTTCGGCGAGCGGTAATTCTCCCAACATTATTACCGCGGTCGAATGGGTCAAAAAACAGGGGGGCGCCGTGATCGGACTGGTCGGTTTTGACGGGGGAAAATTAAAGGGGCTCTGTGACGTTGCCATTCATGTCAAAACCCGGAAAGGCGAATATGGTCCGGTTGAGGACATTCACATGGTCATGGATCATCTCGTCGCCAATTACCTTTGCGGTAAAGTCATGGAGGAGACTGCGAAGGGGCGATGATCTCCCGGGAAGGCGCCAAGGTTCTCATCGGCCCCTCCTCTTTTGCGGAGACCGACCGCGCCCCCCTGGAGCGTCTCTCGGCCAGCGGATTGGAAGTCATCCCTAACCCCTTCAAAAGGAAACTGACGAGGGAAGAACTGCTCAACCTCCTGGACAAGGATGTGATCGGCATCATCGCAGGGCTTGAGCCCCTGGACCGGGAGGTCCTGGAAAGATCACAGCTGAAGGTCATCTCCCGTTGCGGTTCCGGCATGTCCAACGTAGACCTCGAAACGGCCCGTAAGAAAGGGATTCGGGTTTATTCCACGCCGCTGGGCCCCGTCACGGCGGTGGCCGAGCTTACGATCGGTTCTCTCCTTTGTCTCTTGCGCGGTATTCATCTTTCAAACAGTTCGATGCACCAGGAAAGATGGTTCAAACCGATGGGTCGGCAACTCCTTGGGAAGAGAGCGGTCCTCATCGGCTTTGGACGCATCGGACGGCAAGTCGGGCAACTCCTGCTGGCTTTCGGCGTTGAGGTCATCGCTGTCGATCCCCTTTATCGAAATGACAACCCCGGGATCCGGAAGGCCGAATTGACGGAGGCGCTTCGGTCGGCGGATATCATCACCCTGCACTGTAGCGGCAATCAGGTCATTCTTGGAAGAAAAGAATTTGATCTCATGAAGAACGGCGTCATTATACTCAATGCGGCTCGAGGCGGTCTGATCAGTGAAGAAGCGCTCCTTGAGGCGCTGGAAAAGGGAAAGGTTGCCGGGGCCTGGCTGGATGCCTTCCGGGAGGAACCCTATCAGGGTCCCCTCTGTCGTTCGAGCCGGGTTCTCCTGACGTCTCATATCGGATCCTATACTGCGGAGTGCAGGCGCGCCATGGAACTGGAGGCGGTGGATAACCTGTTGCAGGCGTTCTGATCCCTTGATGCCTTCCTCATCCGAAATTTCCGTTTATCTGAACCTTGCCGTGGCCACGGCGCAACAGGCGGCCGGTCGTCTGTCATTCCCGGAGGACCAAAGGGTCCTCGCGGATCTGGAGAGGGATGTGAAAATCGGGGCCGATCGCAAACTGCACATGTTCATCACCGAACAACTTTCGAAGGAAAGCCCCTTTCCCGTCTATTCCGAAGAGGCTCAAGAGAAAACCGGTCCGTCCCGGATCCAGGGTCCCTTTTGGATCGTCGATCCCCTGGACGGGAGCCTGAACTATTCCCGCCAAATCCCTTTATACGGCATCTCGATCGCCTTGTGGCAGGATCAGGCGCCCCTCTCAGGAATCGTATATGATTTCAACAAGTCGGAGATGTTTAGCGCCATTCCCGGTCATGGGGCATGGCTCAATGGACAACCGATTTGCGTCGGCAATGTCAGGGAAAAATCGCAGGCGGTCCTCTGTACCGGCTTCCCGGTCGGGACTGATTTTACGGAAGAGGGACTCACGCAGTTTGTTCACAAGATCAGGATTTATAAAAAGGTCCGTCTGTTCGGCTCGGCCGCCCTTTCTCTTGCCTATGTGGCCTCCGGAAGGGCGGATATGTATCAGGAAAACGATATCGCGCTTTGGGATGTGGCGGCCGGCCTGGCGCTGGTTGTCGGGGCCGGCGGAAAAATTGACTTCCAACCGGGCCAAAAATCTGCACTACTGCGTGTCAGGGCGGGAAATGCCTTTCTGGTATGAACATCTTTAAACAGAAACTGAAATCACGGTCCCTCTCCTTCGGTTGCTGGATCACCTTCCCGTGCGAGGCCTCTGCGGAGATACTGGCGCGCACCGGCTTTGAATGGCTGGTTCTCGACATGGAACACGCTCCCTTGGGCGTTGAAGAGGCGGCGCGTCTTATCCGGATCATTGACCTCGCCGGATTGCCGGCTATTTGCCGCCTTCCCTCCAATGATTCGAATCTTGCCAAAAATGTCCTGGACGCCGGCGCCGCCGGCATCATGGTCCCGACCATCGAATCTGCGGAACAGGCGCGAAAGGCGGTTGACGCCGCCTATTATCCCCCCAGGGGTAAAAGGGGAGTCGGTCTTGGACGGGCCCAGGCCTACGGGGCCGGTTTCAAAGAATATTGCGAGAGAAGCGACAAAGAACTGATTGTCATCGCCATGATTGAAACAAAAGCGGGGGCGGAAAATGCGGAGGCGATAGCCGGGACGCCTGGAATCGACGGGGTGCTGGTCGGGCCCTATGATCTTTCAGGATCCCTTGGTCCCATAGGGGAGCTTCATCATCCCGATCTCGATGAGGCGAAAAAGAAGGTGCAAAACGCGGCGCGGCAACGGAAAATCGGGTATGGTTTGCACGTGGTCCATCCGACCGAAGAGGCGATCCAAAAGGCCCTTCGGGAGGATCACACTTTCCTGGCTTTGGGAGTGGATATGATCTTTCTCGACCAGGCCGCAAAATCAACGCTGGCCTTCGCCAAAAAAACAGCCCTCGAAAAATAAATGTCCGAACAGGAATGGAGAATCGTTCACGCCGACGATCTGGCCGACGGCATGGATGAGAAGCTGGCCCGTTTTCTCGAATCCTTTAAATCCCCGGGAGACGACCCGGTCTGGTCGGCTTCCTACTATCGGTGGAAGACCAAAAACAACCCCGTGCGGACGGGTTTTATCAGCCTTGCCGTCAACGGAGGTGATATCGTCAGTTCCGTTTCCGTAACCCCCAAATTCATCTGGCACAGGGGAAAAAAAATCCAGGCCGCCGAGATCGGCGACACCTACACGGACATCCGCTTTCAACGCCGGGGAATTTTTGCGGCCCTGATCAATGATATCAAGGTGAGGGCGGATGAATCCGGTTGCTCTCTTATCTACGGTCTGCCGAATGAGAATTCACGACCGGGGTACGAGAAAAAATGCGATTTTTTGGCTCATCCCGCTCTTCAGTTGGCCAACGCCACCTGTCTTTTCAACGCCGTCAAAATTATCGGTCAAAAGCGCTCTCGCCCTTTCAGAATTATTCTGATCCTTCTGGCATCTTTGATAAACCTCTCCCTGAAGGGTCTTCGCATGTTCTGGCTTCTGTGGGGAAAAATATCGGGCGTCTCCGTTCGGGAGGTTCAGGGCCTTGGTGAGGAATACAATGACCTTTGGGAAAGATGCAAGGGCCAGAGCGATGTGTCGCTCGTTCGCGACAAAAAGTATCTGGAGTTCCGATTCTTTGCGCATCCCCTGGCCCGATACCGCTTTTACGAAGCAAGGGTAAACAAAACTCTTCAGGGCTACCTTGTCTGTAAAAAACAAAAAAACAACAATCGGCGTTGCGTCATGATAGCCGATTGGTTTTATGAGAGACGACATCCCATTGTTTTTCTCGCTCTGCTCAATCGGGCCGTCCAGGAAGGCTTGAATCAGCAACCCGATCTTTATTCCACGTGGGTTAATCGTTCGCGTATTGAGAAATGGTTATTCATGGTTTCCGGCTTTGTGATTCGAAAAGACCAACCTTTGATCATCTATAAAAATCAGCCGGGCAGGGAACTGTTGTCCCACACACAACGCTGGCACTTCACCTTGTCCGATTCCGACAACGTGTAATCGCCTTACATGCCGAAACCCGTCTCCAACTTCCTGCGTTCAGCGATCGGGGCGTCTCTTGCGCGCATGCCGCGCGTCCGTTTGTCGAAAAGCCGGGGCTTGTCCGTCTTTGTCTTTCATTCGGTGACCCCGAAGCCCGGCTTGTTTGAACAATCCTTCGACATGTCGGTTACTCCGGATCTTTTCAGGCGGCAACTTCTCTGGATTTTGAGGCATTATACGCCTGTCCGTCCCACGGATCTGGACGGCAATATTCCGCTTCCTCATGACGCCTGTCTGATCACCTTCGATGACGGGTGGGCGGGAACTTTTGAATTCGCCCTTCCCATCCTGGAACGGGAGTCGGCGCCTGCGCTTCTTTTTTTGAATATCGAACCGATGGAGGGGGCCCTTCTTTGGGCCGCTATTGCCTTCTGGCTCGAAACGCACGAGGCCGGATTCACGGAATGGATATCTCGTCACAATGGCGATGCCGCATCGCGTCCCGCCCTAAAATTGACCCCCCGTCTTCTTGCGCAATGGGAACTGGAGAGAAGACCGGTCGATAAAGCGGCCGTCTCCGGCTATCAGGGACGGTTTGCCGACTGGCGGAATGTCCTTGAGTGGGACGGTCATCCTCTTGTCTTTTACGGCAATCACCTTTACAACCACTGGAATGCGGTCAACCTCACCCATGAGGAGTTGGAGAGCGCCTTTATAAAAAACCAGCGGAAGCTGGATAAACTCCGGTCCGGAACCAGGGATTTCGCATTTACCTTTGGGGCCTATTTAAAACACCAGCCTGAATTTTTACTCAAGAACGGGGCCTCGAGAATTTATACGAGTTCCAACAGGGTGAACTCCTATCCGCCTCTGCCGAAGGTCCTGGGACGAATTCACATTACCTCCTGGGATGACCGATCAAGCCGTCTTCATTGGGAAACGACCCGTTCTCACATTGACCGGTTTATCAAAGAAGGATTTTATGGCAAATACACCTCTCCCCGCACAAGAGACTAGTGCGCGACCGGTGGGCCAACACCCCGGTGTTGTTCTGATCTCGGCCCTTGTCGCGATACTGTTCTTCGAAATCTATTCGCATTATTGGCTCGTGAGCCTCATGGGTACAAATTTATTGAGGCTCAATGTGGCGCCCCTGTTCATCCTCTTGCTTGTCAGTATTATTCACAACCTCCCGAATATTTTCCGACTTCGCGTGGGAAGAGAAGAAATCAACAAGGTTCTCTTTGTCACGATGCTCTACCTTGTTTTTGGCTCTATCTCGCTGGTTGTGAATGAGCCGGATTTCCACTCCTACTTCATCTATCTTTTCACGCCGATTCTTATCTACCTGACCCTGCTTGGCCTCTATAAAGATAATGCAAGAATTGACACGACTTTAAAGTTCCTTTTTATCCTGGGGCTGATCTTTGCGGTCTATTCCAACTATCTCTCGGCAACGCATGCCCTCCGTCCCGGCCACATTGAGTTTGAAGGCGTTCAGTATGTCGCGGGAGGCGTTTCGGGCGCTTTCACCAGGCAAACCGTTCCGGGAATCTCTTCCATCGAGTATGCCTCGATGCTCCTGCTCCTTGTGCTGACCGGATTATACTTTTTCAGACAAGCCAAAGGAAGACACAGACACTTTTATACCGCGGCCCTGGTCTTTTTAATGTACACACTTTTGGAAACCGGCACGCGATCTGCAATGGTCTCATTGGCCGCGGCACTGCTCTATCTTACCGTCAAGAAGTGGTTTACCAGGACGGAATTGTTCTTTGGGCTCCTTGTTTTTGGGGGGCTTATCCTGAAAACCCAAACAATCATCTTCCGCCTGCTTTCAACGTTGACTCCCTATTTTTCTTCCCTGGACGGCATGACGGTATTTGGCTCCGCCCTGACCACCACGGTATTCAATCCCCGACTCTATACTCTTGGTTCCACCCTGTCTCTTTTTCTTGGCAAGCCGATCTTCGGCGTCGGATTTACCCGGTTTATCGAGATTCAAACATCCGAAATACCGGCCTTGTGGGATCCCGTAAAGGAGGAATTAACGGAATATTCGTCAATAGAACATAATCATATGTGGGCCATGTTTGGGGAGGCGGGAGCGGCTACCGCGCTCCCTTATATATTGACCATTCTCGCCATTTTTTTTCTGATAAACAGGTTGATGAAAAAAAGACGATCCATGGACACCCGGACCAGGAATCTTGGCATCCTCATGGCCACAGGGGTGATCGGTAGCCTGATTGACATGAACTTTTCCGCAACTATTTACCCCTACCACTGGATCTGGTTCGGCCTTGCCGCCTCATGGCTACGCAACACTGATCGGGCCTTTCATTCGACGTGTCAACCGACAACCTAGTCACTGTTTTAATGCCTGTCTATAATGGCGGGGAGTACCTTTCGCTCGCCATTCAAAGCATCCTTTCGCAATCCCACAAGGATTTTGAGCTGTTGATTGTCAACGATTGCAGTACCGACAACTCCATGGACACAATACAATCTTTCAGAGATTCACGGATAGTGGTTCACACGAACCCTGAAAATCTCGGTCAGACGAAATCCTTGAATATCGGTCTGCGGAAGGCCCAGGGTCAATATGTCGCCAGGATGGATGCGGATGACATCGCAAGCAACCCCGCCTGGTTGGAGAGGCTTCTGAAATACGCCGCAAAACATCCTGAATATGCGGTTGTCGGCTCCGCCGCCTTTGTGGTGAATGACAAGGGAAACAAGAAGGAGATCAGGAGGATGCCCCTGAAGCGGCATGAAATAATCTTCCGCATCTTCTTTGCCCCGCCCATGAATCATGTAAGCGTCCTCCTGCAGAGAGACCTGATTTTAAAAAACGGCGGTTATGACGAAGACTTCAGAATCACCCAGGATTACGAACTCTGGTCGTCGCTGATCAGGAATAATTTCGCCCTGTCAAACATCCCGGACGTTCTCGTATCCTATCGCGTTCATAAAAATTCGATCGGTTCAATTGAGGCGGACAAAAAAGGCCTTGCAGAGAAGTCAGAAACAATATTTCGCAATATTCAGGCCCTCACCGATCTTGCCTTGACCCATGAGGAAGCAACCCGCATCTGCAAGCTGTTTTATCATCCGATGGACCTCAATCCGGGTCAATTTGAACAGGCGCAAAGGAACTTTGAAAGTATCTATGCAAATCTCAAAAAGGAGTGGAGGGTGTCTGAAGATTTTATCCGGCGCGTCATTCGTCATGAGATGTTAAAACCTTACTGCAAACTTGCCGCCTCACAAACGGCAAAAAGCCCAAAAGAGACGCGCCGGATCGTTTCCGAATATCGGAGGCGATACGGCTTCCACTGGATGCCTGCCCTGATTTTCCTGATCACTTTTTCCGGAGCGAGATTATCAAGGCGCCTGCCGTATCTTTTCGAGAAATGGCGGGAGATGACAACGCGTCTCTCACTCACTTAAGGCTTGCCGGATGAAAGTCGAGGGCGGGAAATATAATATTCTCTTCCTGGTGAATGGGGCTAAATCTCCCCGAGGGGGTGAATTTCAATTTCTTAGCCTGATCACGCATTTGAGGAGAGACATCTTCCATCCCATCACAGCCTATGCCTGTGATGGACCCGTGGTTCGGGAAATCAAGAAGGCGGATATCATGGCCATTCATGTGCCCATGGGCGATAGAATGACAAAAGTCCATCCGAGGAAGATCAGCCTCCTAAGTCCTTTTTTTTTCTTTCCTTTTGCCTGGGAGTTTTTATCCGGCGGGGCCGTTTGGAAAATACGCAAACTGCTTAAAGCACACAAGATCCGTTTGATCTATTGCGCCGATAATTTGTCAAAGTTGATCGGCGGCCTTGCTGGAAAAATGTCGGGGATAAGGACGATCGCTCACTGCCACGACGATTTCAAGGAGGACATCCTGGGCAAGGTGATGAGATTTTTTTATTTTCTGCTTCTCGACAGAATCTGTACGGTGTCGGAAAAGGTGAGGCGGTTTTTCACGCGAAGGGGAAAAATCCCCTCGAAGGTGGAAACCGTGTACAACGGGGTCGACACCGACCTGTTTGACCCGGAACGTGTCGCCGATGCAAGGAAGGAATTGAAATTGTCGTCCGATACCGTCGTTGTGGGGAGTATTGGAGCTCTGGAAACGGACAAAGGGCAGAGGTATTTGCTGAAAGCCCTGTCGTTACTGAATGCAGAGGGGGTCAATAACATGACCTGCCTTATTTGCGGTACGGGGCCTGATGATGCCGATCTTCGAAAGTTGGCGCACTCGAAAAAACTCGAAGTTCGCTTTCTTGGTCACCGTTCTGATATTCCGAGCCTGTTGAAAACAACCGATATCCTCGTGCTCACCCCCCAGACGAGGGAGTCCTTTTCCATGGCCGCCATTGAGGCCATGTCTATGCGGGTCCCTGTCGTCGCAACACGCGTCGGCGGAATCCCCGAGGTGGTATCGGATGGCGAGACCGGGATTTTGGTCCCCCCTGGCGACGTTGTCTCTCTTGCCGGAGCTATCAGGACTTTGTACGACAGCCCTGAACTAAGAAAAACCATGGGAAATAACGGAAGGGATCGGGTAATAAAAAAATTCTCGCTTCAGATATCTGTGATGAACATGGAGCGGCTCTTCCTGGGCCTCATTGAGGAGACGGCTTGACCTCCCCTTTCGTGGTGGGAATACAATCCTTTTATCTGGAGCAGTTCCTCGAACACGGGGTCGAGGCCGAATTGGAAAAAATGATCGGGGAGGGAGGGGTCAATACTCTCCTGCTTTCCACGCATATTGATTTTCAATCGACCCGTGATTGGGGAAAATTAACTCATGCCAACAGGGATTTTTTTGAGTGTGAAGGATTCAATTGTGACGTAGATCTAAAATATTATGAAGACACTCAAATTAAACCGACTAAATCAAAAACTACGGAGCTAGCCTCCAGGGATTTATTTTCTGAAGTGGCACGAGCGGCTAAGAAAAAAGGGATTCAGGTTTATGCGCTGATATTACATCGATTTCCCAATGTGGAGAGATACAAAGAAATGAATATGCGGGCTGTCAACGGAGAGATAATTCCCGCCATTCTTTGTCACAATCACCCCGAAGTGCGGCAGTTCTATAAATGTCTCGTCGACCATCTGGATGCTGAATATAACCTGGATGGTTTTTGCTATGCCCTTCTCGATCACTACTCCTTATTCGGCTTTCAGACCCTGACGGATGAGCTTGCAAATACCCTCGGCATCAAAAGATTTGCCAATCCGGAAATGGGGTTGAGCTGCTTTTGTGATGTCTGCGCCGCTGAAGCGGCCCAACAGGGAATAAACGTGGAAAAGATTAAAAGGGGACTGATGAGGGGCGTGAAGTCGGGTTCTATTCCCGGTCAGGTGGAAAAAATGACTACGGCGGATGAGGCCATCCGATTCTTGCTCGATGTTCCGCAATATCTCGAGTGGCTTAGATTTCGATCTTCCATTATGGAAAGGCTCCATCGGGAACTATATGAATATATTAAGGAAAAAGAGAAACATTACACCGTGGGCCTTGATATCTATGGAGCCAAAGATGACTGGAAATATCAAACGCGATTTCACAAGCTGGCAGCGTATTGCGATTGGATCAAGCCGATGTTCTATTCCTGTACGTACGATGAACCGTTGAGTCCTCAGGAGATAGGTGACGGCGTACGATTGGCCAAGACTTTATCGGGAAAACCGATATTTCCCGGCATTAATTGTCTCGCCTCGGAACCGGAGGACAAAATCAAAGAGGGAATTAAACACGCCATGATGAGCGGCGCCGATGGCCTAATATTGTCGTGGGACTATTCGCTCATCCCCTTTTCACACTTGAGAATTGCCAAGGAGCAATTGGAAAAACATAACGGATGAAAAAACCTCTTATTGGATTGCTTGTTTTAGGTGTTTTATTTTCGGTGTTTTTTTTCGTCCAGTTGCGCGTTGTGAAGAATCATCAAAATCCCGTAGTCGCCGTTCTCATCCCCGGCAGTGTCGAATTTTTCGCCGTACAGAGAAAGGGAATGGATCAAGCCGCCCGGGAATACGGGCTGAACCTTATTTACGCCGATGCAGAATGGGAAGCGGCCAAACAGCTCTCTCAAGTCGAACATTTTATTTCACAGGGTGTTGATTTGATCCTTATCTGTTCGGTAGATAACCTGGCTTTGCAATCTGCTATTCCCTTGGTGCAACGGGCAAAAATCCCTCTGATCACCTTTTCAAACACCATCGGTGGAGATCGCCATGGACATTATAAAGGAGTGATTACCCACGTTGGTAGAGATGAAGTCAAAGGGGGCGGACTGTTGGGACAAATGGTGGAACAGTTATTTGGAGATCAAGCCGCGAGGATAGTTTTTATCCAAGGGACTCCCGGTACATCTGCCCAAAGAATGCGGGAAGAGGGTTTTGAGGCCGTTGTCAAGCAGCACGCGAATTGGAAAATCGTTTACAACCAGTACGTTTCTGGATGGACTAAGGAGGGGGCCCTCAACGCCATGGAAGATTTTTTACAAACGGCCAAAGAGGCGGATATTATCGTGACCCAATGGTGGACCGCGTCTGTTTCCGCGGCGATGGCGCTTCGTGAGAAAGGGACGCTCGGAACAAAAATAGTCGGCTTGGAATTTTCCGGGGAACTGGCTTCCTATATCCGATCCAAGCAGGTCAGTTCTTCGACCTATTTTTCTATCGCGGAAGAGGGATTTAAGGCCGTGGAGACCGCGGCACGATTTCTTAAGAAGGAGGAAGTTCCCCAATTTGTCGAGATTGTCCCGGTTTGGGTCACCGCGGAGAATGTCGACCGGTTCCAGCCTGAATTATGAGGCCTCCCCCTCCTCTTCTGGATATCAAGGGGCTCCGTAAATCTTTTTCCGGGGTCACGGTTTTGGACGGCGTTGACTTGGAACTTTATGCGGGAGAGGTACACGCCTTGGTAGGACAAAATGGCGCCGGCAAGTCGACCCTCATCAAGTTGATTGTTGGAGGTCTTAAAAGAGACTCCGGAGAGATAATGCTTAATGGGGAAACGAAAAATTATTTGTCGCCCGAGCAGGCCTGCCATGACGGCATTGGCGTGATCTACCAAGAGACCAGTCTTATTTCTCAAATGACGGTTTTAGAAAATATCTTTCTTGGGGTAGAACCGCTCAATGTCGCAAACCTCATTGATGAAAACAAAATGCGGAAAAAATTCTTTGAGACCTGTAACCTTTTGAGAATCGTTATGGATCCGGACCAAATAGTTTCCCGTCTCAGTATCGTTAAAAAGAAACTCGTTGAGATAATGAAGGCGCTAGTGAGGGAATCCCGAATTCTTATCATGGATGAACCGACGGACTCATTACAGAAGCAAGAGATCAATCACTTGCTTAAAATCATCGAGGATTTAAAATCCAATCAAGCGGCTGTTTTTTATATCACCCATAAGTTCGAAGAGGTATTTCGTGTAGCGGACCGGATTTCAGTGTTGAGGGATGGTAAAAAAGTCCAGACCGCTAATGTTCCAGACACGACAATAGATGAAGTCATCCGGCTCATGGCGGGTGAATCCCGGGTCACACGAGAAGAAATCAAAACCTCTCCGGATAAAAAACGGCAGACGGTGCTCAAAGTCGAGGGGGTGACTAAAAAAAATACTCTCCACAATGTTTCCTTCGATCTACAGGCAGGGGAAATAGTAGCAATAACCGGTCTGGTTGGCGCGGGCAAAACCGAATTGGCCAGAATCCTGT